>CAIYPC010000088.1 GCA_903927975.1 uncultured Bacteroidota bacterium
AACAAACAACGACAACAAAATTAACCAATAAATTTTCTTCAAGATTTACAAAAAATTAAAAGTTTAAAATAGGAGAACTTTCCAAATTCAATTTCTTTTAAGAGCGTAAATTTCTTAATAGCTTTTATGCTGTCGATATAGAAAACCGATTTGAAATGAAATATTTTAGAAACACCATTAAATGACTTATCAATATGTCTTAACCAATTTTTTGGAGTGAAATGATTGAGAATAAAAACTTTTCCATTTGGTTTTAGCACTCTGTAAGTTTCTTCTAATACTTTTTCTGAATTATCAACTACAGTTATAACATGCGACAAAACAACATAATCAAAATAGCAATCTGGGAATAGAAGATTTTCTCCATCCATTTGCATTAGTTCAACATTTGCATTTTGTTTTTTTCTTGCTATCTCAATCATAGCCAATGATGTGTCGATGCCAGTTATTTTGTGTGTTTTATAGAAGGATAAATGCGCACCGTTGCCAACTCCAATTTCAAGCAGATTCTCAAATGGACAGTTGTTGATTTCCTGAAATAATCTTTGCTTTTGTGGCTTTAAAAAAACGTCCACCAAAGGATAGAAGACAGAAAATTTATTATAGAAATTGTCGGATGGTTTACTCAATTTTTGCTGTTTGTATGTTGCTGCAAAACATCTCGCAACCTTAATACTTTAAGAATTAAAAATTACTACGAAACCCATTTTATCTTTCTCGAAAAATACATTACAAATGCAAGCGTCACAAACAGTCCAATGCTGCCTATCAACAGCGCATAATCCTCCAACTGTATCAGCGTGAAAATGAAACCATACATTGCCGTTAATAATGCTCCTATAAATGTTGCCATTTTAGAAGATTGCAAAATGCTTTTCACATACCATGAAATGAGCAAGATGGTTGCAACTGCTGCAATCAAATAAGATAAATTGAAGCTGATATATTCTGAAAAAGAAAGCAGCAGCGTATAAAAAATGCAAAGTGCTACGCCAACTAAAATATATTGCAAGGAATGAATGGTTTTTGAGTAGATGAGCTCAATAAGAAAAAATGCAGTGAACGTTAGCAGTATGCAAAGTATGGCATACTTCACACTACGCATTGTTTGCTGATAAGAATCAACAGGAATAATAAGGTTCACGCCAAAAGAAAAATCTTTCAGATCATAAACTTTGTCTTTCCATTGTTGAGGATAATTTCGATTGAGATATAATACATTCCAACTTGCAGTAAAGCCACTGTCGTTTATATTACGCACATCAGGCAAATAATTTCCTGTGAAACTTGGTGTACTCCATGATGATTGCACAGTAACATTAGTTTGTTTACCAGTTGGAACGAACAATAAATTCTCTGATCCTTTCAACTTCACAGACATAGAAAAATTCATTGCCGCATGATTATTAAGCAACGTTGATGGTATCAATGCGCTCAATGAATTTTTAAATTGTTCATTGGAAAATTTGCCCGGCACCAAATTGATCTCATTCTGATTCATTTGCAATTTCACTTCTTCTTTCAATCCTCTCACGTCGCTGATATCAAAAAATAAGGCAGCTTCATTCCACAAAATTTTATCAGCATCAATATTCAGATCAGCAAAACGCAGGCTGTCAAACGAACCAGTTATTTGCAACTCAGTCATATAAACTACTACTTTGTAAATGCCACGATAACGCTTTTCTGGAACAACTGTTGAATGAATAGATAATTTATCAGACAGAAAATAAGCAAGCTTTTTTACTGGAATGCCTTTGCCCTGATTGTCAGTTATTGTTTCTATATATGGAACTGCAATCACCGGACCATTAATAGTTTGTCGCCCTGCCCATTTTGAACTCACTTCTTCAACAGCATCTTTTTGTCGGCTCTGTCTTTCAGAAACCAAGTTTTGAATAAAAACAGTTGGGATCAATAATAGCAGAATAAGAAAGCCAATTAAAAAACTTTTGAAAATAATTTTGTTGCGGTTCCAAAATGAAGAGATTATATTTTCCATGATTGATTAAGTTTGAATATTAAAAATGGTTTGAGAGATAGCAAGTTATTATCGAATAGCTCTGCTCAATTTTTTTAGCGTGAGATAAATCAGTGTCATCAAAACAGAGAAACAAAAAATCATTCCAGTTGCATATCGCTCGGAAAAAGGATGCAGTAATATATCGGCAATTTCCTTTATTAAATGAAAAGGATTTGAAACAAGATCCCAACTATTGAAACGTAGATATCTTCCCACATAAACGCCTAGTGCATTCAGCCACATTATTGGATAGAGAAAAAACAGTTCATGCTTCAACCGAAATTTTTCGTGAACGATTTTTTCAATATGCCTTACCGACAGAATGCCCAACAGCAAACCATTCCATGCGAAAGACAAGATCATTGCCAAATCATACCATTGCGGCATGCTGTAATCATTATAATCATCACCTACATGATATAAATCGGTGAGGATATAAAATGTGTTAGGAACAAATACAAGCCACACAAGCAATGCTGCCATGAAAATGAATTTGCTTTTTATTTTTCTCTGTGAATAATAGAGCCATTGCGAAATGCAATACGGAATCCATGCAAGAAATAAATTCCAGATAAGAAATAGAAAAGTGAGATGCCCGCTATAGAGCGTTCTTGCTACCGTCATCGCAATGCTAAACATCATGCTCAACGCAAGCAAGCGATCGATCTCTGTGCGAAGAAAAAAGATCTTGCTGTAATACAAATTCAAACTGCTTTTGTTGTTCATAAAATTTTAGGTATAAAAATGGTTAAGCCCAGAATAAATGCGGTTATGGAAGCGATAAGCACAGCGCCGGCTGCTATGTCTTTGATCAGTCTTATTTCAGGACGTTTTTCGGTTGAAATAAAATCCATGGTTTTTTCTATGCAGGTATTGAACATTTCTGCTGACCACACAAAGCCAATGGCGAATATTATCATCATCCATTCATGGAGTGATATATGAAATAGAAAAGATGCAATGATGACAGCTATTGTTGCGGTCAAATGTATCCTTGCATTGTGCTCGGTAATAATAAAGTCTTTGATACCATTGAATGCGTATTTAAAACTTTTTATTTGCCGGATGATGGAAAATTTCTCTTGTTGCATAATATAGTTTTTATTGTTAGGCATCTGACGGCTAAACTGACTGACGAATTTCTACTAAGAGCTAAACCCGTCGGATGCCTTCCATACTTTAAGAAGGTTGCAGAACATATTTTTCTTCAGCTAAATATTTTAATTTGCCAATTGTTTTTGCGCATTTGAATTTCATCTTTTTAAAATACTTTCTGAAATCATTTCCACCTGCTTTGAATAATTTTCTATGCGCCATCCAAACGACAATTGATGTTGCCAGAAAAAAATATTTATAGAAATGAAAAGACATTTTTCTTGCGAACATGTTCTTTGACTGAAAAATAACAGATAGCCTTTCCTGCTGAAATTGAATATGTGGTATCTCATCAATCAAAATATCATCACAAATCTCCTTCAGCAATTTACATTGGGTCGCATCTTTCAGTGATTGATAAAATATTTGTGCCGTGCATTCAACTGAAATAACAGCAAGTGTCCACCATTCCATACTGTTGTTGAGATATCTCACTTTTCTGAACAATGAGTCGCCCCAATCATTCTTGATCCTTGGTTGTTCAATCATATCAAGATACATTCCTAAATTATTTCCATGCTTTTGTTCTTCCTTTATAAATAATTTAACTGCTTTAATATAAAATGGATCTTCAATTCTTTCGGCGTAGCTGCTGCTGGCTTTCAGCAAATTTTTTCCATCCGATGATTCACCCAATTGCCATGCTTGTAATGAATTCAAAATAGGTGCGAGTTCTTTTTTTGTTACGGTTGCAGATTGTTGCCAGTTGATTCTTTTTTTTTGAAGATTATCTTCAAAATAATTTACCCATTGCTGTGAAGTTTGCATGATGTTGATTTTTATTGATAAGCAATCTTGTTTAGAGATAATTCCAATACCTGAATTTTTGCATAGCAGATATAAAGTGGGATGATGCCGATAATCCCGAATGAGCAATCAATCACACGCCACCAAAAAGGGATGCCACGATAATAACCAGCAATCATTGCAAATGGAATAATGAGCATACAAGCAATCATACCAAATTCAATTACCCATTTGTTGCGCACAGGATCGCGCAATGGACCAATGAAAAGAATGGCTAAAACAAAATGAGCGAACGCGAGCCAGTCATAACCGTAAAAAAGAAACGGGAATTGTTGCAGTGTTTTTGAAACACCATTTTCTATGTAAGAAAGAAAAACTGCAAGAGAAGAATCTTTAGAAATATGTTTTAGAATATATGAGAGCTCTGCATTTACCGGAATAGCGGTAGCGCCACTTAAAAATAAAGTGATCATAAAGAACCATAGCCACGCTTTAATTTGTCGTTTATTTTTTCTCATGTCAAATATTTAAATGCTATCGAATTCTATCGGGTGACTGAGGCGCATTAAAGATCTGCGCTGACTAAATATGGCAATCACCGCAGAAAAAAGAACGCATAAAAAAGAGGCTAGCTTTCTCATTACCCAAGCCACCGAAACAATAAAGAAAAATCAGGATAGCCATAGATGCTAGTATGCTTCCCGAAATAAGCGTTTTCATGAAAATTTTTTTGCCAGTATCACTTTTTGAAATGCTTCTATTTATGATGACCAACAAAATCAGAAAAAAAGGCAGCGAAACAATCGTCCCGAAAACAAATCCAAAAAAGATATACATCGGGATCTCACTTTCATCAATAAAAAAATGAGTCAGCCACGCAGTCCCAAAAATCGTGTTTGCTATAACAGCTATCATCCAAATCCTAAAAGCAATTATTTTCATAAACAAACATTTTTAAAAGTACTTTGAATTTCAAAGTATAAGTACAAAAAAAATCATTTCATCCCTTTTATCATGTTCTCCAATCCATCCAAATGTTCCTTGAATGCTTTTTCACCAGCCTTTGTAATTGAATACGTTGTTTTTGTTTTTCTGCCGATAAAACCTTTGTGTACTTTGATGCAACCATTCTCTTCCAGATTAGTGATATGAGAAGCAAGGTTTCCATCAGTGAGCTGTAGCAGTTCTTTCAAACTGTTGAAATCTATTTCTTCATTCACCAACAGAATGCTCATCACGCCGAGGCGAATTCGGCTGTCAAAAATTTTATTGAGATTTCCTATCGGATTCTTCATTCTTTTTACAAATTATTATCGCATAAACATTGAAAGCTTCTGTTTGTTGGTCAGGTGAGGGGACAATGTCGCAGTTTGAAGACACGACCCAAAACACAATTTCACTGAACCTTTTTCGGTATGCTCTTGTATAACCATAAAATCCCTCTATAAATTAATACTCCCAAAATATATATTAAGCAACCTATCATGAATATGGTAATCAATAAAATTGCTAATAGAAGATACATAAACCAAGCAGGCATATTATTTATACTTAATAAAAGCATGCTATTATTTTTTTTATTTCATTTAGGTTTTGATTTTAATCATTAGTAGACGGCAGCTGATTAATTCTTAGAACAGGGCAATTATGCACTTTAATTTCTATCATATTTCCACCACATAATCAAACCATAAATAATATGCAAAACGCCAAAACCAACTGCCCAAAAATATAAGCTGTAATCGGGCCAAAACATATTAAAAAGCCCGAGAGCAATCTCGAGCAAACCAATATATCTGATATCAGTTAAAGTGTATTTACTCGCATTCACCAATGCAAGTCCATAAAAAACCAAACATGCTGGTGCAATAAACAACCAATCTCCATAATACAACAGAGCAAGAACATACATGCCACCTGTAACAAGTGGTATCAGCAAATTGATCAATAATTTTTTTGAAGAATGCCCCCACATCGGCACTGCATTTTTCTTTGCTTTTTTCCATGTAAAATAAAAAGCAAAGCTTAATGAAAGCGCCAAAACCGCGGCTGCTAAAAATAGAAGCTTCCATATTAGCATATCAAAATTCTCAACAAAATATCTACCGGGGCCACTTGACGCACCATGCTCATATTTTCGCCCAAGCCAGGAATGCGCAGTATATGCGCCTGCCAACGCAAACACCCCAGCGCTCACACCACTAAGCCCGCTCAATGAAATAAAACGCGATGACTTTTCCATCATGCGCCTGATGTCCTGCAAAGTTTCCAAAGATGTGTCCTGAGTATTCATATTAAAAGCACTTTGAACTACAAAGTAAATAGTAAAAAATGAAATTTCAAACTTTTATTTTAGTGAATTAAATTGTTATCCTGAAACCTTAGATTGGCATGATAAACTACACAACTTCAAAAACAGAAAAAGACTTACTTGGCATTCT
>CAIYPC010000089.1 GCA_903927975.1 uncultured Bacteroidota bacterium
ATTTTGGTGCAAAAAGTTTAGAAGTCAAGAGGCTGCGACATCCAAGAAATAAAATGCCAAATACGATCCCCAAAAAATGAATTTAATAAACCAAGAAAAAATCAAAAGCAAGAAATTCGGTTTCAAGAAGCCAATCCAACAATCTTTAAATCCAAGAAATCCAAATCAAAACCGCGGGCAAGGAACTCCCTTTTTCCCGTCTGATTTTTTCTTTATATAAATAAGTGAAATCTCAATTCCGCCCTGGCTTTGGGAAGCTGTTTTCAAAGCAGAAATATTTACATCGTAAGTTAGACCAAGGCTGAAGTTGCCAAAATCTAGCCCAACATAAGGAATGATCGCATCGGTAACATTGCTAAAACGAACCCAACTGCCAGCATAAAAATTTGTGGGGTTATCGTTGTCATGATTAACCATCACTGACCACGCACCACCAAGAACAAATTCATTAGCATTTGCCTGATTACTATATAGGCCGCTGAAATGAACATAAGAAACTCCGTCTGACAACGGCTGCGAAAGACCGCCATGAACAGTGAAGCGTGGATGAAGAATATATTTGTCGTTAGCCAAAAAAGATTCTTTCGGACTGTTTATATGATAAGCCGAAGCGCCAAAATAAAAATTATTTGCTCCTGTAGTTGAGCCATTATACAAGGCGCCGATATTCATATCAAAATAATTCACAGTTACCTGACGATTGCTGATTGCGTCCTGACTTGGTATAGTCCAACCACCTTGCTGATCAAGCTGGTCTTCAAAATGAAGTTTTGTGCCATCCAGTATTTTGCTTGCATAAGTACCTTGAAAGCCCACCCCAATTGAATGATAGCCGTCTATATCCAACGGAATATGATATGATGTAGATAAAGAAAGGTAATTACTATTTAATGCGCCACTTGCAGTCCTATCAGTCATTGCCATAATGCCAACACCCCACATATTATTTTCTGGTAGCTTATTCCCTAAAATGGGCGCATCAACAGAAACGGTTGAAGTAATAAATGCATTATTGATTTCCGGCCATTGATCGCGATAGTTGCCCGCTACTCTCAAAGCACCATTGAATTTACCAGTGAGTGCGGGATTAAGCGTGAGCGGTGAAGCAAAAAATTGCGAAAATGCAGGGTCTTGAGCTCGCAAAGCAAAGCATAACAAAACCAATAAAATGAGTAAAAAAAAGTTTTTCTTCATAAAACAGTATAATGTGGCTTCTGACTAACGAGCTTGTTAAAGTAATTACGGGTAAACCAGCAACGCGGTTGTTTACAAGGGATCTTTTGGAGTTGGCTTTAAGCTCAGCAAATTTGAGAAATGAAAAGTAATAAAAAAAATCAAGAATCTGCAATAGGAAGCCCGAAATCTTACATCTGAACCTTTGTTCCAAAAGCAAGATCGCCGGCATCACCCAAGCCGGGAACAATATAGCCTTTCGCTGTAAGCTCATCGTCAATCGCTCCACACCATATTTTGCAATTTGGCTCGCTGCGCTTAACATATTCAATGCCAACAGTGCATGCAATGGCAACCACAATATGGATCTCCGAAGGTTTGCCTTCTTCGCGAAGGAACTGGATGGTTTTTACCAATGACGAACCTGTTGCAAGCATTGGATCAGAAATAATAACCACCCTGCCTTCGAGCTCAGGGCATGAAACATAATCAAGGCTTATTTCAAATGAACCATCACGATTGTGTTTGCGAAATGCCGAAATAAAGGCGTTATCAGCTCTGTCAAAATAATTCAAAAGCCCTTGATGCATTGGAAGACCGGCTCTTAATATAGTTGCAAGCACCGGTTGCTCTTTTAATGTTTTGCTATTAGAAATGCCTAATTGAGTTTGAATCTCCCTTTCTTCAAAAGCTAGTTTTTTGCTTATCTCAAAAGCCGCAACTTCTCCAATGCGTTCCAGATTGCGACGAAAGCGCATCCTGTCCTTTTGGATTTCTTCGTCTCTTATCTCCGCAATCCAGTCGCTTAAAAGTGAATAATGCTGGCTTAAATTAACAACCATAAATCAAAATTAAAAGTCCGAAATTCGGCGTCCAAAACCTTGCTAACAAAGCTAAGTTTTAAATTCACAAACTAAAATTCTTTTCATGGTTTATAGAGCGATTGGGCTCATGAGCGGCAGTTCGTTGGATGGTCTTGATATTGCTTTTGTTCATTTGCATGAGAACGCAGGCAAATGGGATTTTGAAATAATGAAAGCCGATTGTTATGAATATGATGGTGAATGGAAAAAGAGATTGCAGGCTGCCATAAAATTAAATGCATTCGATTATCAGTTGTTGCATGCCGATTATGGTCATTATCTTGGCGAGCAAGTGAATCGGTTTATTGCGGAAAATAATTTGCAATATCAGGTGCAGATAATTGCCTCGCATGGTCACACAACATTTCATTCTCCTGAAAAAAAAATGACAGCGCAATTAGGTGATGGTGCTGCCATTGCTGGTGTAACTGGTATTAATGTGGTGAGCGATCTGCGTGCAATGGACGTGGCACTCGGCGGACAAGGTGCACCAATCGTTCCGATTGGGGAAAAATTATTATGGAATGATTTTGATTTCTTCCTGAACATTGGCGGCATCGCAAATATTTCTTTTAAGAATGAAGAGAATTTTATAGCGTTTGATGTCTGTTCTGCCAATACCATTTTAAACATGCTTGCGAACAAAGCTGGAAAAGAATATGATGAAAATGGAACGATGGCTTCACAAGGAAATATTAATGAAGAATTATTGGCGAAATTGAATAGTCTTGATTATTACGGTCATGCCTATCCAAAATCATTATCAAATAGTTTTGGTTTGGAAACTGTTTATCCGTTGATTCAAAATTCAGGATGCGATATAGAAGATGCATTAAGAACTTATGTGGAACACATCGCGCTACAAATACAAAATAGCGTAAAAAAACTGCTCGAAAATATCAACACTCTTGCCGAGCAGAACCACCAACCACCGACCACCAACTACAAACTTCTCTCAACTGGCGGCGGAACCTTCAACCTTTTCCTAATTGAGCGTTTGAAAAGTTATTTGAATGAAATGAATGTTGAACTGATTATCCCTAATGAAAATATTATTAAATATAAGGAAGCACTGATTATGGCATTAATTGGGGTTTTGCGCTGGCGCGAAGAAAACAATGTATTATCTTCCGTAACAGGCGCAAGGCGCAACAGCATTGGCGGCGCTGTGTGGATGGGATTGGAAGCATAAGAGATAAGGCAAAATAAATAGCTTTGCAGAATTAGGGCTGATTAATGTTTTATTATCCCTGAAATTTTTTTGAATATGAAATGGAAAAGGATTCTTTTGGTTTTTTTGATTGCATTGATTACGGCTTGCGTCATTTTCATTTTTTTTCTTTCTTCAATCGTGAAATATGTGATTGAAACGCGCAGTGAAGAATATACTGGAAGAAAAATAAAAATGGATAATCTTCACATTAATCTGCTTTCAGGAAATATTCGATTTGATAAATTGAAAATTTATGAAGCAAAGAGTGAGAAGATATTTTTATCATGCGATAAAATTGAAGCAACCATTTCTGTTCATAAACTGCTTGCATCAAAATATGATATTACTGAATTGCAGTTTGAAAAACCGATTATTAATATTGTTCAAAAAGGAAACCATTTTAATTACAGCGACCTAATAAAACGGTTTGTAACAGATTCTCCCCCGTCTCCCAAAAATGCAAAGCCAGCACAATATTGGATCCGCAACTTTCTGATTGATTCCGCGAAGTTGGTTTATATAAATACATCGCCGTATAATAAAATTGAAGTGATGGATTGGGACACAAAAATTCCATTGATCGCGTGGGATAATCCACTTTATAATATTCAAACAAGCCTTGCTGTGCCGACAGGCGGGAAACTTGCTGGCGATATCAGCATCAATTCAAATTCATTTTTATACAAAACGAAATTTGATTTAGACAAATTCAATATTGTTGTTCTTTACCCTTATTTAAAAGATTATCTGAAAGTGAAATCGCTGGATGGCTTGCTCAGTGCTAGTTTGGCACTGAGTGGCAATATGCACAAGCCAGAAGATATTGCCGCAAGTGGAAATGTGAGTGCAGAAGATTTCGCTATTGTCGATAATACTTCCGATAGGTTGACTGCTATTGAAAAAATGAATATTGACATTGATTCCATCAATACAAAAAGTAATTTCTACAATTTTAAAACTATCAACATTGTTAGACCATACATGGAAGTCTCCATGTACGATGACGGTTATAATTTTCAGCGCATCATGACAAAGCCCGGCAGTAACTCGATTGATACTGCTATTACGGCTTATTCAAATGTTTTTATTATGCTTGCTGATTATGTGCAAAGCATTATCAAAGATTATGTCGCGAACAATTACAATGCGAATCAATTTAAAATTGAAGGCGGTCATTTAGTTTTTACTGATTATACACACGGCGATAAATTTCAATACGATTTTGATTCCTTGTATATGGTAAGTAATAAAGTGAGCAGCGACAACAATCGTATAACGCTTGACGTCCGTTCATTGTTGAATAGATCTGGGAAGTTAAAAGCAACGCTTGCCGTCAGCCCAAAAAATTTTCAGGACATGGATATTGATGGAATTGTTAGTGGCTTGCTTGTTTCTGATTTCAATCCATATTCAAAATATTATGTGGCAACACCCTTTTTAAATGGTGTTGCAACTTATTCAAACAAGACTACTATTTTGAATGGGAAAATCGATAGCAAAAATATTCTAGACGTTCTTAAAATTGAGGCAGGAAAAAAAGAAAAAAATAAAACAGCGATGAATATTCCTGTCCGACTTGCTGTTTCATTGTTAAGAGATGTGCATGGAAATGTTCATCTGGAAATTCCAGTGAGTGGTAGTTTGAATGATCCGAAATTCAAATGGGGCAAAGTAGTTTGGCAGGTGCTGAAAAATATTATAGTGAAAGCCGCAACCGCGCCGTTCCGTTTTTTTGCCAACGCATTTGGTGGAAAGGAACAAGATTATAATCAGGTGGATTTTGATTATCTGCAAAATTCTTTAAGTGCTTCTCAGAAAAAAGTGTTGGATAATTTAGCAAAAGTGCTCACAGAAAAACCAGATCTGAAATTGCAATTGATTCAAGTTACCAGTAGGGAAGATGAAGCAGAAACTTATGCATTACGACAAATAAAAAAACAATACCTGAATATCACTGTAGATAGTATTACCAACTCGTTGCAAAGTCGCATCGATTCTGTTGATAATAAAGATTCTCTTTTTAATTCATTCATTAATACAAAGCTGCAATCGACAACTGCATTTATGTCGCCTCAGGAAAAATGTATTCAGGTAATCGGAAAATCAAAAATGGATACGGTTGTCAGCAATATCATGCAGCAAAGAAATCAGGTCGTATTAGATTATCTCACGAACCAAAAACAGATTGCTGCAAATCGTTTAACAATTTCATCAGCAAAAGATGAATTATCGAGAGGACAAGCGCCGAAGTTTGTGATCAATATAGCAGGGGAAGAAGGTGAAGCGGAAGTGAAAAAGTAAGAGTTTCGAGTTTCGAGTTTCGAGTTTCGAGTTTCGAG
>CAIYPC010000090.1 GCA_903927975.1 uncultured Bacteroidota bacterium
CGACATAATTTCATTTAATATCGAAAACCCATGACATAAATTCTGATTAGAGACTGCTCTTCTTAAAAACACATGGGCAGTTAAAATCATCATTCACCAATCACTATTCACAACTCACTAAAATGCACTGAACTTTTTTGCTTAGTTTTGCGTTTTATATCGAACTAAATTTTATAAAAATGTATCCAGCACAAATAGTACTACCAATGAAAGAAGAGCTTACCGAAAATGGCTTTTCTGAATTATTGACTCCAGATCAGGTTGATGAGCAGCTCAAGCAAGAAGGAACAACATTAGTAATGGTGAATTCGGTTTGCGGATGTTCTGCAGGCAGCGCACGGCCGGGCGTTTTGATGGCTGTTGCAAACGGTGAGAAAACACCGACCCATCTTGCTACCACATTTGCAGGTTTTGATATTGATGCTGTAAATAAGATGAGAGAGCATTTGTTGCCTTATCCGCCATCATCACCAGCCATTGCATTGTTCAAAGATGGTCAATTGGTTCACATGATAGAAAGACACCAGATTGAAGGCCGCTCTGCACAAATGATTGCACACAATTTGATTGCTGCATTCAATGCATACTGCTAAATAATATTGTAGATTTATACAAACTAAAAACTCCTTCAAAAAAGAAGGAGTTTTTAGTTTAAAGTAATCAGATTAATCATTACAAAATTGCAAAATCAGTTTTTTAGCCTAAACTTGCACTTCTCAATTTTTAGCTGATTTAGCCATCCGGAAATTATAAATATGTATCCCAATCTTTATTATGCTTTCAAGGATTTGTTTGGAATAAACTGGAAGTTTTTACATTTTGTAAATTCCTTTGGATTTTTTGTTGCCATCGCTTTTGTATGCAGTGCTGCTGTATTATCTAAAGAATTAAAAAGAAAAGAGCGTCAGGGCTTATTGGTGCCAGAGGATGAAACGATTATTGTCGGCAAACCTGCCTCTTTGCAAGCGTTATTAATAAATTTCATTTTTGGTTTCTTACTAGGATTTAAATTCATTGGGCTTTTTCTTTCCGACAGCCCATTGACAAACAATCCGCAGGATTTTATTTTTTCATCAGAAGGATCCTGGCCTGCCGGACTACTGCTGGGCCTTTTATTTGCAGGATTGAATTGGTGGGAAAAGAACAAACAGAAATTGCCTCAGCCAGAAGAAAGAAAGATCAGGATCTGGCCGCATGACAGGGTAGGGGACATCACTATTTACGCAGCTATATTCGGGTTTCTTGGTGCTAAAATTTTCAATAGCCTTGAAACATGGAGCGATTTTATTAAGAACCCGATTGCCTCTTTAATATCATTCAGTGGTCTCACTTTTTATGGCGGACTTATATGCGCGGCATTAGCTATATGGTATTATGCAAAAAAACATAAAATCGGTTTTTGGCATTTGAACGATGCTGCTGCGCCAGTTCTGATGCTTGCCTATGGCATGGGGCGCATTGGTTGTCAAGTCTCCGGTGATGGCGACTGGGGCATCATTAACAGTGCTTATTATACTACACCTGATAGCAAAGTTGCATTGGCAACAGGAAATCAATTTCAGGAGGCACTTGCTCAAAATAGCAGCTTCTTTACGAACCAATTTGGATCGTTGGATCAGGTTCCATATTTGAGCGCAAAAGCTCCATCTTTTTTGCCTGATTGGATGCTCGCTTATTCGTATCCACATAATGTAATCAATGAAGGAGTTCAAATAATGGGTTGTAAAGATCAATATTGCAGCCATCTTCCGCTTCCTGTTTTTCCAACACCTTTTTATGAAATCATTCTAGGGATCACTTTGTTTTTTGTTATATGGTCAGTCCGCAAAAAATTTACGACGCCCGGTAAATTATTTGGGCTCTATCTTTTGCTAAATGGAATTGAGAGATTCTTTATCGAAAAAATCAGGGTCAATACTAAGTATGATATTTTCGGCTTTCACCCAACACAGGCCGAAATAATTTCCTCTTTATTAATAATCACAGGAATTGTTCTTCTTATTGCTTTAAAAAAGAAGCAACCTTCTAATGAAATTAATGTGTAGCCGCTGGTTGATTGCGGACTGCGGATTGTTGCATTGCCAATCAACAAATGCAAATTGC
>CAIYPC010000091.1 GCA_903927975.1 uncultured Bacteroidota bacterium
AACAGGATTTGTGTTCTTGCTGTGAATGAACGAATGAGAAACATTTCCTGAAACACCAGGAAGTTTAGCAGCTTTTGATAATAGCAATTCCTGCTCGGCTGTTTTTTCTGTGAGCACTAAACTATTAATCTGAATATTATTCTTCTTTGCATAGTCGATGCATGTTTGCAAATTCCATTGGGAAGGCATTTGCAAAGTTGAATCCTGGGCATGTAATGAAGGATCCCAAAAGCAAATAAAAAAAATAATGCAATATGCTAATGCTTTTATGCGCATATAGATAATTTTAATTCACTATAAAAAATATTCGCAAAATAATTCTGCGAATATCATCAGCAGGTGTAACGAGAATCTAAGGTTAGCGAAAGAGGAATTGCAAACCACAAGCCAAAAAAAATTTTGCTCATCCGGTTGCATAGGATAAACGCGTTCTATCCATTATAATCGAAACAAAGATGCAAGCAAATAATCACAGCTCACAAATACTATCACGAAGATGCTACTTTTTAAAGAATCAAATAGCAACAGAGAAATAATTTCTCTATACCCTTATTCCTTGCCCGTTAATATTTCATCAACAGATCAAGTAATTTCTTATCCAGTTTATGACCATGCCAATCCTCGTAGGCAACATCGCTTCTTTTTGAATCAATGACACCAAAATCGCCAATGAAATTCCATAAAGAAAAACCGATGTCATTGGAAGAAAGTATATCGAGCACATCGCCGAACCATGCCAGAAAAACATCGTGAGGCGTTTTATTCCAGCAACCACATTCACCACAATGCACGCCCACACCTTGTTTGGACAAATCAATCCAGGGCTTGTAATAATCTTCCAACATTTGCTTGCTGAAATATTTATCACCAATCTGTCCGGGCCATTTCGGCAATTCCATGTGCTCGGGATCTTTGTTAGCCCACGGTGCTTTATAATGTGAAATAGCACCCGGATAATAACCGCGACAACTCTGCGCAATTTTTAAATCCATTATTTCAGGAATGACTTTATTACCAACACTGTTGCCATCTGCAATTACTAAATGTTCCGGATTTTCATTGCGGATTGCTTCAGCAGCAGCTTTCGCCACTTTGCGATAAATATCTCCGGGCACAGGACCAGATTTCGAGTGTTGATCATTCATATCTTCTCTCACACTTGGCTCATTCACCAAATCGAAACTTATTTTTTTTGATGAAACATTTTTAAAACGTTTCGCCCAAAAATTCCAGTGAAAATAAAACGCTTTTTGCGCTTCTTCATCTTTCCACAAATTGTATGGCTCATGAAAACCAGCGTTGATGCAATAACCCGGCGCACGGTGAAGGTTCAGGCTCACATGAATATTATTATCATGAGCCATACTAACTAAATTTTCTATTCTTGAAACGGCATGTTCATCAATTTTATAAACTTCTTCAGGCGTAATGTTTTTGCTTCTGTCAAAATCAAGATAGCATGGATAAGCAATCGGAAGTCTTATAAAATTAAAACCCCAACCTTGCATCCATTTTAAATCTTCATCAATGGTTTCCAGTTTCGCCGGCATTTCATTTGGCGAAAAAAAATCAAGAAGATTAAACCCTTTCCATTTGGGCAAAATATTTTTTTGTGTTGATTGATATGAAGCAATTGCTTCATTCTTTACAAATCCCAAACCTGCAGCTATGATTGCTGTATTTTTAACGAAAGATCTCCTTTTCATAATTACGTTTTGTGATTGAAAAAAATCTATCTATAAATATAAAACATCGAGCGAATAAAATTTTCGGATTATTTTCCAAGTAAACCATCCACTGTTTTAAACTGAAATCCTTTTTGCTTCAGATAATAAATCAACTGAGGAAGCTTCTCATAAAATTTATCTTTTCTTCCATCGCCGGCACCGATATGCATTAATAATATAAAACCATTCATGCCTGATGATTTTTCATAACTGATTATCGAATTGTAAATCGTTTCACTGGAACGAAAATTTTTATCAGCTTCATTCGTATAATCAGCATTACTTAATGTTCCCGTAGAATAATTGATCAATTGGATTCCTAATTGTTTTGTCCATGCAACAATCGTATCATTATACCATTCATAAGGCGGAAGAAAAAAAGGAGCATCGATTTTTTCAATTCCCACTTTTTTCATTTCACTATAACATTGCAAAAGATCTTTTTGAAATTGTTCTTTGCTCACCAACGTGCTATCCCTTTTATCCCAATCGCAATACAAAAGATGCTTATCAGAATGTGCTCCCAAATAATTTCCATCTTTCTTTAATTGCTGAATTAATTTTTGAAATGATTTGTTCCGGTAAAAATCTCCCGTGAAAAAAAACGAAGCATTGATTTTTTCTTTCTCTAAAGTATTGACGATAAAATTTCCACCTTCGGCAAATTCATGTCCTGTGAAAACAAGCGCGATGGTTTTCTTCTTTGTTGATTTATCTCCACGAATAATTGCTCCATGATCATAAGAAAAATTTTTTTCTGCTTCTGATTCTTTTGCTGCGAGCAAATAAATCAATGAAGCTGTTCCATCCATTGTTGGTTCGTTGGTGCTATAATCTCCAAAATCATCATGATATACAACCAGATCGCTTTGAAACTCTGCATATTCATCCGGGTCATTCAAACTCAATCCCAGCAAGCTTTTGAAGATAGTGCCATAAACCGGACCATCAACCAAGCCTCCATCAATCTTGTATTTTTTTAGGTGTGATAAAGACGAATGCGGATCTTCTGGTGTGTCGCCCCAAGATGGCAATCCATACACAAAACTTGTTCCCCACGGATTGCAACCGAAAAGCCAATCGAAATTTGCCTGCTCCAATTCTGCAAACGTTTTATCATTTGTCAATTTCCTATACCAATAACATTGAATGGCAAATGATGTAGTGAGATTATTGCTGCACCAAATAAAAGGCACGCCGCGATAAAAAGCATTTTGTTTCGCTTTGTTCCAAACTTTTTCAATACCCTGTTTATAGTAATCAATAATCGTCGCTCTATTTTTTCCCTGCAATTGTTTTGCTAATTCATAATGACCAACATTAATAAAAGGATACCATTGATAATGTTTCGCAGTGTCAGCACCAAGCCATGGAGTTATTTTTTCTCCATCGGCATATTGCAAAGATTGCGACTCATACATTTTATTTTTAGTAGTCTTGTAGAGCGAAGCAGCAGCAAGTTCCATATCATCAGTCCAATTATCTTCTGCATAAATGTATGGCGACTTCACAGAGATAGTTTGCGCAGCACCAGGCTTCTTCAATCCATACGCGTAAGCTGATAATGATTTTTTCTCGAGCAATGTTGCATAATCTTTGTTGATATCATTAAATACAGAAGAGCCCAAAGAAAAACAACTACTGAATTTTCCTGCGATGGATGAAACGCCAGTTGTGTTGTTCATAAATTTTCCTCGCTGCTGCGGTTTGCCATTCACAAAATAAACAGGTCGCTCAAATCCTTTTCCATAAAAACTATCTTCTTTAGGCAAACGCATTCCTTCATGATCGCGATCATCAGCAATTTGGTTGAACATCCAATCATCACGCGGATGCATTTTCAATAACCAATCCAATCCCCATTTTGCTTCGTCAAGCACATCTGCAATCCCATTGCTTCCATCTAAACCATTTGCTTGTTTTTCGTCTGAAAACACTTGCGGAAAATCTCTATAAGCCATCAACAAATGATAAGTCGCATTTGCAGATGTAGTAGAATATTGCAGATAATCTGTTGCGTCGTGCCATCCACCAACCACATCGATATGCGTGCTATCTTTAATGCCAGCATCGCTTCCATATAAAACATAACCATCGTGCGTGTGACAACTATCTTTTAAAAATGGATTGAAGCCAGTTCGCTGCTGGCGGATATAACGAAGACAAAAATCTGCCGCGCCTTTATATACATCATCGCCAATTTCAAACTCAGGAGACTTTGTATTCTCGCTCTGCAGATAATAGCGACCTATTTTTTTGAATGAAGAAAAATCAAAACGATAAGATTGTTTGAATGGACCATAAGCACCAAAAGCTCTTCCTGATTTTCGAGTGAAAACAATTTCTTTTGTTGCTGCATCAACCAATTGCCAACTATCGACTGCGGACTATTCCTTGCTGCACCATACTGCTACTTTAATTCCATTCGGTGTATATCCCAATTGATTGATTCGTATCCAGGATTTTGGCTCTTCCTTTTTTTGCACAAAGGCAAATAGAATAATAGCAAGCAATAAAATTTTTATCCTCATCGCATTAAGATACGAACAAATGGTATTTGTTGTTTGAGGTTTGTAGTCCCGATTGTCATCGGGATTTCGCTTCGCTCAATTTGTTGCTCTTCAATCGGGAGTTTGCGAATAAACCAATCCCTTTAATATTTTCCAATTATGTATTTTGATTAATACCACAAATTAAAACAGTGACGTTTCAATGCTTCGTGCTTTATGTCGCCGGAAATAAACGTTTATGCTTAACCGAAAATATGTGCAAAATTATTCTCAAATCGGGCAATAGGGATTTGTCTCTTTCATGTACGTGCTCATCATAAAAGAGGAAATATTCTCTAACTAATTGAAAAGGGAATGATTGTTTGCTTAACATCATATTAGCCAAAGTCGGCATTGTTTTTACATAATAACATTAGCTTTTCGCTTGGCGAAATAAATAAGAATAAACAAACTTAGAATTTATGAAAAACATCATCTTCCGATCTTTTGTTATTGCAGTATTTTCATTTTTTACTTTTAAAGCATCTGCACAATTTACTTTATCAGTCGGCATAACAGTCAGGGCAGCGCCCCCAGCTTTGCCCATATATACACAACCTCCTTGCCCGATAGATGGCTATCTGTGGACTCCGGGCTATTGGGCTTATGATGATATTGACGGCTATTTTTGGGTGCCTGGTGTTTGGACAAGACCTCCAATGATTGGCTATTTGTGGACTCCGGGATATTGGGGCTATGATGGCGGGTTTTATGGCTGGCACGGAGGATACTGGGGAACACATATCGGATTTTATGGTGGCGTGAATTATGGATACGGCTATGGCGGTTCAGGATTTGTAGGTGGAGCATGGCGGGGCGGGTCTTTCAGGTATAATACTGCCGTTGTGAATGTGAACACAACAATTGTACACAATACTTATGTCGATAGAACCGTAATCAATAACACTACTGTAAATCGTACGAGTTTTAATGGCGCGGGCGGTGTTGCAGCAAGACCTAGCCCACAAGAACAAGCAGTGATGCATGAAAATCATGTTCAACCAACAGCCGAACAATTTTCGCATAACCAAACTGCAAGCAAGGATCGCAATCAGTTTGCTTCAGTGAACAAAGGCCGTCCCACTACAACAGCAATGAATACAATAGGTGGACAGCGGTTCAATCAGCAAGGAAAAAATGCGCCTGCCTCTATTACAAGACCTGCCGGCGGAATAAGAGCAACAAATAACAATACTAGTACCCCCAATAATCCAAAACCAAATAATGTAGCTCATAATAATAATCAACATCAACCAAGACCTGCAAATGCGAGACCTATAAATAATAATGCGCCACAAAATAATAACAGGCAAGCGCATTCACAACCAAAGCCTCCGCAACAGGCACCAAGGAATAATCCCCATCCGCAACCTCAGGCACATCCTGCAGGTGAGGGGTCAAGGCCTGCACATAAAGAGCGCTAAATAAAATTTCTAAATCTTTTATGAATTAATATTATTGACTCAAAAAATATCAACCCCCCTTTTGAATTACAATTCAAAAGGGGGGTTAATATTTAAAAGGATATTCATTAACGTTAGTAAGGCATATAAATTTCGGTTAGAGAGGACACTGAGCGATAACTAAAATAACAATCAATAAAATTTTTATCCTCATCACATTTAGGTAAGGATAAAGAAGTTATAGTTATCTCTATCTCAAAAGAGCAAATTCAATCACTTGCCGTTTCTAAACCATAGCTCAATAGTAGCACAACTGATGAAAGGATTGCGTCGCGACGATGTTCAACCGGAGTTGCTAAAGCTGGAATCTAAATAAAAATCTTTAAAGCTAATAAATATTTTTTTTGTGTTGTCAAATTTATTAGTATTTTTATTCTAAATTTATTAGCTATGTCAATTGCGTGCAAAAACCTAAAGTACCTGCGCAAACTGCGCGGATGGACACAGGAAGAATTTTCTGCGAAACTGAAAATCAAGCGATCATTGCTCGGGGCTTATGAAGAAGAACGTGCGGATCCGCGAATCGATGTGCTGGAAATTGTAGGTAATATTTTTAAGCTCACACTTGATGAGTTATTGCGCAAGGATCTCGGCGAATCAAAAGCTGGTGGTGGCTATCTCGCAAAGCGCCGCGCATTGAAGCTTGCTGCTGCTTCCAATGATATTCAGCTTGTCCCCGTGAAAGCGGCGGCTGGTTATTTGGCTGGCTATGGCGACCCAGAATTTTTAGATGAGCTCAACACATTTACATTGCCAATGCTTGCTCCTGGAAATTATCGTGCTTTTGAAATTGTGGGTGATTCCATGCTTCCAACACAAAGTGGCTCTGTGATTGTTGGAGAAAAAATAGATGACACCGAAAGCGTGAAAAGCAATGAGACTTATGTGGTGGTATCGCGCAACGAAGGCATTGTTTATAAAAGAGTGATGAAGAACAATAAGCTGAAAAATAAGCTCACACTGATCAGCGATAACACAGCTTATCAACCTTACAACGTGAACACAGAAGATGTGATTGAATTGTGGAAGGCGCAGATGATCATCAGCAAAGCGAACACACAGCAGCGCTGGGATGTGAACCAGTTGGCAAGTCTTGTGAGCAACCTTCAGGAGCAAGTGAGCGTGATGAAGAAGAAACTGAATTAGAAATCTAACCGCAGAGACGCGGAGGCCCAGCATTTTTTCTTGAAAAAATCATTTTGAGTTCGCTAATACAAGTGAATATGGAAAACTTAACGGTAAACATATTTGTAAACGACATTAATAAAACAGTTGCATTTTATAAGCAACTTGGTTTTGCAATTACGATGAGGGTCCCTGAGCAAGGCGATTTGATATGGACCATGCTTACAAATAATAACGTAACCATCATGGTTCAAACTTTTGAGAGCTTGGGAAATGAGCTTCCAGATATTGACAGAAAGCAATTAGGTGGAGCTCTTTTATTTTATATCAATATAAAACAAATACGCAGTTTTTTTGATGAGATAAAAGACAAGGTTGAAGTGGTGAAAGGTCTTGATAAAACTTTTTATGGAGCAACTGAATTTACTATAAAAGATGTTGACGGCTATCACCTCACATTTGCAGAAAATGAATAGTATTATACATAGCGAACAGAAAGAACCAATGATTTTATCGGTAAGCAAGAATTTATCTGATAAAGAAATTGTATTGAAAGAATTGCAGATCATTCCTGGCGTTGGCATATCAATAGCAAATGATCTGTATAATATCGGCATTAGAAAAGTGAGCGACCTACGAAGAAAAAATCCAGAAAAATTATATCAGTTGTCAAATCAGCATGTAGGTTCAGCACAAGATCGTTGCCTGCTCTATGTTTTCCGTTGCGCTGTTTATTTTGCAGAAACCACAAAACCAGATAAAGAAAAATTAAACTGGTGGTGGTGGAAGGATAAAATATGATATTAATGTTCTCCGGCACAAATGCCCGAGCTAGTTATTGCTGCAATTTTAAGTCTTGTCTTTTTTTAGTGCGATCACCTTAATCATCTTGTGGAAACCATCACGCTTTGTACAAAAAATAATCTCTTCAAGATTTTTTTCAATCAATGTTTGCATCTCTATGCCCGAAGCTAATATTGTCGGCATGTTTTTAACGACGGTTGAATAATTTTCTTCAGCAATAAAAACCGTTTGAAAAGTAAGGGTATCAACAACACTGATACGCAGTATGGGAAGGTTGTTTTTTGATTGTGTGCTTATTTCAGGCTTAATAATGTATTCAGATTCCAGAACAGATTTTGCAACAAATTGCGATGATTTCAACAATTTTTCTTTGATAAGTTTTTCCCATCCTGTTTCAGTTTCCACATAAAAAAATTTTTGAGCATTGCTCAATAATGTACTTATGATTAGGGATATTAAAATCAGGAGCTTCTTCATTTTTTGTTTTCTTGAAATTAATAAAAATATTTTTATCCGGCATAAATGTCGGAGATAGTTATTGCAACTGCACAATTTTATTCTGCACAATAGCAAAAACATTTTCATTTTTTTTGGGATCAATTAAAGCAACACCTGTAAAACGGCTGAACGCAGGAAGCACCGCATAATCTTTCCCAAAATAAAAACATGGAAAACATAATGATTGTCTTCCCGCTCCGCTAACGCGAATGCCGGGATGGATGTGACCGGAGAAGAAGTAGTTTGTAGTTTGTGGTTCGTTGTTTGTTGTTTGTTGTAATGTGATATCGTGAATAAATGAGAATTCGCTTACACTAAGATGCGAGTCGTATAATTGAATAGCACATTGTGAATACCAATCATTGTGTAAAATATCGTGATTGCCTTTCACGAGATGAAAAACAATGTCAGGAAAATTTTCTCTCCATTTTTGAAATAGATCTAATTCCTTATTCATTTGGCTATGAAAAAAATCCCCAACAATAATAATTTGTGATGGCTGAAAATATTGTATCTGCGAAACAAGCCTTTGCAAATCTTCTTTGTAAACTGATTGTGGAACAGCAATCCCCGATTTTCTGAAATGCCCCGTTTTACCAAAATGCAAATCAGAAACAATCAATGCTTTTTCATTTTCCCAAAACAACATTCGCTCAGGGGAAAGCCATAGTTGTTGTTTTTGAATTTTGTAGGAAACAGGTGATTGCATGATTGATGATTCTATTCTTTTTGTGAGTTTGTAAAATTAAAAGTAATGTGTTGTTATTTGAAATGATTTTTCCTGTTATAAAACCACTAGCCTTCTTAGGGGGCTGTCATGCCGACGAAGGAGGCATCTTGGAGATCAAACATAATGGCATCTTCTGTTAATGCAAATTCCTAAGATTCCTCGCCAAGCTGCGCAAGGCTCGGAATGACAGATCGCATATATCGAAGAACCTCATTGAGCCATTTTCTCATTTTCAAATTTTCACATTAGCTCTCCCATCTCAATTGCATCTGCATTTTCTTCACCCTATCTTCCAATTGCTCCGAAGAAAAATTTTCACGCATGCTGTCCACTTTCAATGGAAAGCAAAATGGCGTAAGATTTTGAGGGAATGTAATAATGATTTTTCCTTGTTGAACCCGCTCCAGCATATTCCTTAATCTCGCTTCTTCCATTTGTTGCTCCATCACTTCATGATAAGCTTGCCGCAACAATAAATTATGCCTGTCATATTCCGTGAATACATTGAATAGCAATGAGGCTGATGATTGCAAATGCTTTTGTTTTTTATATTCACCCGGATAGCCTTGAAAAATCAATCCACCAATCACAGCAATATCACGGAATTTTCTCTTCGCCATCTCTGCACTGTTCACACTTCGCTGAATATCGGCAGTTAGATTATCAGGAGAAAATAATTCATACACATTGCTATCATCAACAGGAATTGGCTGATCACTCAGCAATTCAAATCCATAATCATTCATCGCAAATGAAAATGTGATGGGAATTATTCTGCAGATTCGATAAGCCAACAAAGCCGCCATTGCTTCATGCACCAATCTTCCCTCGAAAGGATATGCAAAAAGATGAAAGCCATCTTTCGTTTCAATATGCTCGATCAACAATTCATTTTCTTTTGGGACGTGTGAAAGATTTTCCTGTAATTCAAACAAAGGCTTCAGCACTTCCAGTTCAATTTCTTTTTTTACTTTGTTTGATGGCTGTAAACTATCTGATGCTTCATTCAATTTTCTTCTTAGCATAATACCGAGGTTTGCTGATAGCGGCATCCTTCCTCCCTGCCAGCTCGGCACGATTGATTTTTTTGCATTCGATTTTCTAACAAGCGCAGTCATATCTTTTATCATCACATACTCCAAATTTCTTCCTGCGAGTGTGAACACATCTCCGGGCGT
Organism: uncultured Bacteroidota bacterium; assembly: GCA_903927975.1. GTDB lineage: Bacteria > Bacteroidota > Bacteroidia > Chitinophagales > Chitinophagaceae > Puia. The sequence continues at coordinate 10,075 of CAIYPC010000091.1, forward strand.
GAGTCGGGAAATAAAATATTCTTCTATCACGCCAACATAGCCTCCGCTTACAAATTTCACTTTCATCATCGAATCGCTCACGATTGTACCAATGTGCAAACGATGTCGCATCGCTACCCTGCGACTTGTGATTTTATAAAGCCCATTAATGATTTCTACCTTTTTAAATTCATCATATTGTTGTAATGCAGCACCACCTTCAGAAATGAAATGTAAAATTTGATCCCATTCATCTTCCGTCATTTCTTTATAGCAATGTGTAGATTTTATTTCTGCATAAATTTCATCTGGATAAAATCCATCTGAAATGGCGAGCGTGGAAAGATATTGAATGAGCACATCAAAGCATAAAATCATCCGCTACTTTTTATTGTCTCCCAAAAGTACACAAACCTACTGTCATCGGTAGACCTATCTCCTCAAACAGCGGTTACTTCACATTTCATGTTTCCACCTGGTTACATAACACCCTCAACCCACTCCTCAAACGGATACCTACCTACCTCAG
>CAIYPC010000092.1 GCA_903927975.1 uncultured Bacteroidota bacterium
AATTCATTGTAAAGTTATTCAACTTATTTGCTATACCGACCAAAAATCCCAGAACTTCCGGATCATTAACGTCTGTGCCGGTAGTTTTGGGATTTGAATCGGAAAATATATTTACAATTTCTCGATAATATGGTCAACTATGCCATATTCAACCGATTCTTTTGCATCCATCCAGTAGTCACGCTCAAAATCTTTATATACTTGTTCAATTTTCTTGCCACAGTTTTCTGCCAAAATGCGTGCTCCGATTTCTTTTGTCTTTTTGATTTGCTTCGCCTGAATTTCAAGATCGGCGCTCACTGCCTGATAATGCCCACCAATACTTGGTTGGTGAATCATCACTTCACCGTGGGGAAAAATAAAACGTCTGCCTTTTGTTCCGCCGCTTAGCAATATAGATCCCATAGAAGCTGCCAATCCCATGCAAATAGTGCTCACAGGGCTTTTTAGCATCTTCATGGTGTCATACATTACCATTCCGCTTGTTACCATGCCGCCGGGGCTGTTGATAAAAAATTTAATTTCTTCACCGGGCTTATCTGCATCAAGTAATAATAATTTATTGACTACATCTTTTGCAGAGCGATCATTAACATCGCCCCAAAAATATATGCTCCTGTTCTCGAAAAAATATTTCTCCATCTTTTTCATGAACATGCCAGCGTCCGGTCCTTTTTCTTCCTTTGGTTCCTGTTCGTCAGGTTCTTCATCCATTTTAAACGGCTTCAAAAAATATTGTTGATAGTTCATGACTATAATTTGTGTGATTTAATAATAGACTATGATTACTTATTGATTAAGATTTATTTTCCTTTTTAGGATTTAGCAAAAGCACTTCGTCAACCAACCCATATTCTTTTGCTTCCAATGCAGTGAGCCAATAATCACGCTCGCAATCTTTTTCTATTTGCTTAATTGTTTTGCCAGTGTGATTTGAATAAATTTCGTACAATTCTTTTTTTACTTTTTTGATTTCGTTTACGGTGATTTCGATATCTGTTGCCTGTCCACCGATAGCTCCTGTTGGTTGGTGCATCATCACACGGCTATGTTTGAGCGCAGTGCGTTTTCCTTTTGTTCCAGCACACATTAGTGTAGCTGCCATTGATGCAGCCATACCAATGCAAATGGTCGCCACATCAGGGCTTACATATTGCATCGTGTCATAAACTCCAAGACCTGAATATACACTGCCACCAGGGCTATTGATATACATTTGTATGTCGCGATGACGATCGGTGCTGTCTAGAAATAACAACTGTGCAGTGATAATATTTGCTACTTCATCATTGATTGGGTAGCCAAGAAAAATGATGCGATCCATCATCAACCTGCTGTAAACGTCCATTACAGCTACATTCATGGGACGTTCTTCAATAATGTTCGGCGTGAGGCTGGTGATTTGATATTTGTTGTAATCGTTGAGCGTGTTGCTGGAAATACCGCGGTGTTTCACCGCATATTTTTCAAATTCCTTCTGATGGTTCATATATTATTTGTTCGGATTTAGATGATAATAAGAAATTCATCTTTCAAATCTCCGTCCAAACTTTCAAACTGCCAAAAAACTGACAGAGTTGCAGAAATTTCCAGTTTCCAGTTTTGAGTTTTCAGTTGAGAGCCTGCGATTCAGAAACCAAAATTAAAATCAATAATAGTGAATGAGTTGCCAGTTTGCAATTGCTATAAGTGCTTATTAGCAAAATTGAAACTAAAAGCTATGCTTCTAGATAATCCTCAATTGATAGATGCTAAATTAATAAGCCAACTTCGAATTGAAGAACTGGAAACTACAAACTGAAAACTCGAAACTGCTAATGATGGTGATGCTGATGCGCTTCCTGCATTTTTGCAAATTCTTCGCGACTGATTTGTTTTTCCTCAGGCTTCACTTGCGTTTCAGACCAATCAAAAACTTTGGTTGATTGTATGCGATGAACAGCGTCTTCCACAAATTTTTTATCCTGCAACATGCGGTTGGCATAATCATCAATCCAAGGCTGTTGGTCGTTGCCGATTTGACCTTGCATGTAGCTGAGCAATTGTTGTTTCGCCAAATTTTTTAAATCTTCAGCACTGACTTCAATTTTATTATCAGTGATAATTTTATCAGTGATCAGAGTCCATTTTAATTGATTAGCAAAATCAGGGAACTCGCTCACCACCTGTTCTTCAGTTTTCGGTTGTTCGCCACCGTTTTGCATCCATCTTTTCAAAAATGATTCGGGGAATTCAATTTTTGTATGGTCCAATAATTCATGGTAAATAGAATGCTGCAATTGATTTCTGCTCTGTGAATCCCAATAGTTCTGGATTTCTTCCTTAACTGCATTCCTAAATTCTTCTTCTGTTTTTATTTCTTTTGAAGGATTGACTATTTTATAAAAGTCTTCATTCAGTTCAGCTTTTTCAACAAAGCCAACTTTAGTGATAAGCACTTTGAAAAATTTATCTGCAGCAGTTGCATCATCCTTTGCAAAGCCAAGATCGCTCAGTATCCATTCTCTTTCTTTTTCATCAAATGCTTTTGATAATTGAAGAACGAGATAATCATCTTTCTTTTTTCCAATCCAATTGTTGCGGAAAGCTTCGATGAAATATTTTACAAGAAGTGAATTGTCTTTATTGATCCCGTTCTCAATTTCATTTCCAATTTCATCGCTCTCAATAAATTTCACATTCAGCACATTTTCATCGCCCGAAACTGTTTCAGGTTCTGTCATGTTGCCGTTGCGAATTTGAAGGCGCTCAACTTCTTCATTGATCATTTCCTCCGTAACATCTACTTTATAGCGGGTGAGTTTTGCATTTGGCAAATCAGCAATAGCAAAATCAGGTTTTAAGCCAACCTCAAATGTGAATGCATATTCGATAGGCTTGCTCATGTCTATCTGTCTTGCATCATTCTCGGGTAACGGTAATGGCTGTGCGAAAATCTCGAGCTTTTCTGTTTGCATGTATGTCGTCAGTTCTTTCTCCACGGAGCGCAACACTTCATCGGCAAAAACAGAACTGCCATACATTTTTTTGATAAGGCTGGTGGGCACCATGCCTTTTCTAAAGCCGGGAATATTTGCTTTTTTCCCGTATTCTTTCAGTGCTTTTTCAAATGAAGGAAGATAATCTCCCTTTTCAACTTTCACTGTAATCTTGTCGTTCAACAAACCGATGTTTTCCCTTGTCACTGTAGCCATTGTCGTTGTTTTTTATTAGTTTATTAGTTGAAAAATTAAAGGGTTGAAATGTTGAAAAGCAATCCCTGCATCTCGAAAACCAGGAACTAATCAACTTTTCAACCCTTCAACTTTTC
>CAIYPC010000093.1 GCA_903927975.1 uncultured Bacteroidota bacterium
CAACTTGCAATAAAAGCAGCACTTGCTAAATATGGAAATGAATCGTTGACAATTATAAAACAAAACCTACCTGATGATATTAGTTTTGGAGCGATTCGACTGGTAGCGGCGGATGTAAAAAGAATGGAACGGAGATAATAAGCAGCTTGGAAATTTGCAAGAAGTTAAGAGGGAAGTAGCGTATCAACTTCGGTTACCCATATCAGTTACTATTATTCACTTAACATTACCGCATATCTGGCTCACATTAATTTTTTGGGGGAGCAGGTCGTGTGACTTTTTACCCGCAGGGTTGAATATGAATAGCCGCCGGTGCAACCGGTGGAAATAATGAATGGTAGTGAAAACCCTGAAAGGGTTGAATGTTGTGTTGATAGGTATTTACATATTCAACCCTTCCCGGGTTTTTGACCTCCTCATCTTAATCCACCGGTTGCACCGGCGGCTATTCATATTAAAGGCCCTTCGGGCTTTCTCAATATCACAGTTTTTCTCGGCTTCTTTTGCACAGCCTCCTCTAAATGAAAGAGAGCCGCATATCTTCCTGAAGTGAAACCTATATCATCCTTAATAATAAAGCCACAATCATTTTTAAAAACGATTGTGGCTATCACTAAATTTTTTACAAGACATTTTTATTTTGTCTCAAACTTCAATGCACCCAAACCAACATCCTGCCTTTCTTTATCATCTAAAGGCTTGCTCACAATATATAAATTGTGAAAACGACCATCGGTAATTGGTTGTGCGAAATTGTAAGTGAGCGTTTCAAAACTTCTTTTCTTCTTTTTATTTGGATCCGATTTTTCTTCGGCTTTTCCGGAAGGTTTCATTTCTACCGTGCCCAATAATTTTCCATCAGGTGCATCGAGATGCAATTCGAAAGTGTAACCATAAGTTGGCATCTTTTCATACCCAATCAACAACGATGCAGAACTGATTCCAGCGAGATCAATATGATCAATGCTGAACCAAGCATCGTCTCTCACTCTTGTAGGAGTTGTCATATAATGAATGCCATCGTCATCATCAGTATCAAATGCTTTCATATTCTTCACGTTATTGAAGAGCACATTGTTGCTCCGCAATATAACGGTGTTATTTCCTGTCAGTGGTTTAATGCCTGCGCCTCCTTTATCAGTATAGGTAGCATTGATAATGAGCGCGGACTTATCATTAAGCGGTTTGCCTAATGTCGGTTTGATAGAACCAGATGCAGCAAGCGATGGCTTAACAGATTTTTTTTGATTAAGTCCTAACACCCATTGCACGATGGTAGTAACATCATTTTGATTAATGTCAGGATGTGCTGCCATCGCAGTTTCGCCCCACACGCCGCCGCCGCCTTTTTTAATTTTGTTGATGAGATAATCTACAGATTTTTGATCGTTGGGATATTTTGCAGACACCTGCATGAACGCTGGTCCGATTGATTTCTCATCAACCTTATGACATGTTTTGCAATCATTCGCCATCATCAAAGTTTTGCCTGCAGGTTCTGCAGCAGCTTGCTGATGTCCTAGCGGAGCGGCAGCTTTTTCAGTTGCCTCCTTATAATCTGCATCTACATAAAGCCCTGTCAACTGCTTTGCTGAAGCCTCGTCATCTTTGTCTTCTACGCTAACCGAATATTTAACATCCTTGCCGGGAAAATAAAATGATTTATTCCCTTCAACATTAATGTTCACTATCGGCGCTTCGTTACCAGCATAAACATTCAGTACATCGCTTTTTACTTTTGCACCCTGCGCATCTGTAACGTCAACGTATATCTGATAATCGCCTACTTTTTTATAAGTGAATGTTGCGTCCGGCGTTGTTGTTTCAACAGTTTCCCCATTGCCAAAATTCCAAGTATATTTCAATGCTTCTTTTTCAGGATCACGTGCTTCCACTTTTGCTTTTACAGTAAATGGAAGATCACCTGTTTCTTTGTCGATACTGATTGAAGAAACTTTTGGAGGACGATTTCCGCCGTTGTAATCAATACGTGCAATACCCGCATCTGGGTTTTTCTGAAACCATCCTGTTCCATATTCAAGCGCATAGATCCTGCCATCTGGACCCAATTCAATATCAATAGCAGAATTGAATTTTGTATGAGGCATAAAAGGTTCCATCTTATCAAAATCTCCATTCGGCAACATCGTAACTGGTTTTATGAAACCACGCTCCCACTCATAGAAAAAGAATTTACCATCATAATAAGAAGGATAGCTTGTTTCTTTCGGATACATATCGCTATAATAAACAGGACCTGCCATCGCTGTGCGACCGCCTGTTCCGATAGACGGGAAGTCAGGAGAATTTGCATACGGATACCAAATAAACGCAGGTTGTGCAGGAGGAAGTTCTCTCAGTCCTGAATTGTTTTTCGAATCATTAATCGGTTTTGCTGGATCAAATAATTCGCCTGATTTTCCTGTTGCATAATCATAATTTCTATAAGCATAATTTGGACCGATAAAAAACGGCCAGCCAAAGAAACCAGCTTTACGTGCCTGGTTCACTTCATCATACCCACGCGGTCCTCTAGTATCAAGGCTATCATCATTTGCATCAGGTCCGACTTCACCCCAATATAAAAAACCATTTTTCTGATCCAATGATATGCGATATGGATTGCGATCGCCCATCACATAAATTTCAGGACGTGTTTTTTCTGTGCCTTTCGGAAATAAATTTCCATCCGGAATTTCATAAGTGCCATCATCTTTCACTTTAATACGCAAAATTTTTCCGCGCAAATCATTTGTGTTGCCAGCACCACGCCGATCATCATATTGCAAATGACCAGGACGATCATCGAGCGGTGCAAATCCATGACTCACGAATTGTTGCTTAGGTTCATCAAATGGAGTTGTATTATCACCCGTAGAAACAAAAAGAGATTTATCAGGACCAAATGCAATCGATCCTCCAGTGTGGCAACAAATTTCTCTCTGAGAATAAAATTGTAAAATAATTTTTTCTGATTTTGGATCAAGACTATCCTTTTCAAGTGTGAATCTTGAGAGACGATTTACAGAAGTATCTGCAGGGCTATAGAAAACATATACCCAATGATTTTTTGCAAAATCAGGATCCGCTTTAATGCCGAGCAAACCTTCTTCAGCATTTACGCCGGGCGTATTTTTTGTTTTGAAATATACATCCAAAAAGCCAGCTTGCTTCACTTGCTTCGTATCATTTTTATATAGAAGAATTTCACCACGGCGTTGCGAAACCAATATATCAAGATTGGGAAGAATAGTTAATTCAGTTGGCTCAAAAAAAGTTCCTTGCACCAATTGTGTTTTGGTAAAACGATCTTCATCCGGAGCAAATTCGCTGTGCGCTTTTGCATAATCAGGCGCTTTGTTTTCGCCAATGGCATATTTTATTCCACCCAAAATATGTTTAAGATAAAGTGGATCAGCATACGATTCTTCAGTATGCCCAAGCTCAGTATAAAAAACACGACCTCCATCAAACTCATGATACCACGCCATTGGATGAACATCGCCGTTCTTTCCACCTTCATAACTTTTTTCATCGATGGTAATCAACACATGGATATCGTTACTGATTTTTTTGAAATTATACCATTCGTCAGTCCTTGTCCATGTATCAGGAAGGCTATCTGTTGAAGGATGATTTTTATCTTTTATAATAAGCTTTGCTTGCTGTTGATGTGGGTGACTCATAAAATAAGCACCAATCATGCGACCATACCAACCCCAATCATATTCCGCATCAGAGGCAGCATGAATGCCCACAAAACCACCGCCTGCTTGCATATAACGCTCCAAGGCAGTTTCCTGATTGCCTTCCAGAAGATCACCAGTTGAACTAAGAAAAACAAGCGTTGAATATTTTTTGAGCGTGTCTTCCACAAAAATGTTTGCATCAGTAGTGGTATCAACATCAAAACCGTTTGCAGCTCCTAAATCCTGGATAGCTTTTATGCCAACCGGAATTGAAGAATGATGAAAGCCTGCAGTTTTTGAGAACACCAATATGCGCGGTTTTTCACTGCGCTTTTGGTTACATGATGAAATTAAAACAATGAGGCTGCAAAGAACAAGAACCGAAGAGAACGTTTTTTTGACCATGGCAATAAAGCAATTTAATTTATGAAGCTTAAATAAAAACAAGCTGTTAATATCCAACAATTACGGTTTATAGCAAAAAAAAGTAGGTAAGTATAGATTAGTTTCAAGAGAACAGAAAAAAAATTGAAAACATTTTAACAAACAACTGTGCTTTTGACATTTATTCTATCAAATGAAGCCGCTCATCTTACCAAACTTAGAAAGAACACTTATTCGTCTTCATTCCTTTCACTGAAAGCTTTGCGCAAAAAAGATCACCGCTCTCAGGATATTTTTTTAACTCATCTTCACTCAAATCTTGCCTTGCAGTAGTGATGATAAGATGATCCAAATTCTCTCCTGCAAAAGCGCAAGAGCTCACATTAGGTACAGGAAGTTTTAGCACGCTTAATAATTTACCATCGAGCGGGTTCCATCGATATACTCCAAAACCTCCCCACTGTGCAATCCACAACATGCCTTCTTCATCAATCGCCATGCCATCGGGAGCGCCCATTTCTTTCGGGATATGGATTACATCCTTTTCAAAAATGATATGCCCTGTCGGTTCATCAAAAACAAATGACTGCACTTTGTTTGTAGGGCTATCAATAAAATACAATCTTGTGTTATCAGGCGACCATGCAAGACCATTTGCTATTGTTAGATTGCCATGCTTTTTATTCAACAAAAGATTTTCATCAAGACTATAAAGAGATCCAGATCCTTCATTAAAATCCATGTGCAATGTGCCAAGCCATAATCTTCCTTTGCTGTCAACCTTGCCATCATTGCAACGATGTTTAGGATAATCTTTTTCTACATCGATCAGCCATGATAAATTTTCAGAATCCAGATTATATCTCGCCACGCCACCTTCCAATCCTAATATCAAATGATCATTTTTATCCTGCACAACAAGTGTTACTCTAAAATCCAACTCACGGCACTGAACTGTTTTTTCAATCCATTTATATTCTAATAATTTTTCCCCTTCAATATCAACCCAAAAACAGCTTTTTCTTTCTGCATGCCAGAAAGGACCTTCGCCGAGATAACATTGAGAGGGATATAATAAAGATGTGGTCATAATAATTTAGGTTGATAGTTAATCATCAAAAACATTCAATACTCAAATGAAATACAGACTGCAAGGCATCTGACGGCTGAAAAACATTTCAAATTTTATCAGCGAGCTAAAGCCGTCTGATGCCTTATCAAAATCCCCCGAAAAAACTTTTAAGGTTTATCAAGCGCTCCAATACTGCATCATTTTTTTTCTAAGAAATGTAACACTACGTTCCAGTTGTTCCATTCCATCCACACCATCTTCAATGCTGATCCATCCATTAAAGCCAACTCTTTTCAGCTCAGTAAAAATCGCATCATAATCATTCAATCCTTTTCCGATTTCACCATGCTTCAATCGTTTTGCATAACCCAATGCACCGCCTTCTTCTTTTTTTAGATCTTCAATCGTTCCTTCAATTAAATAGCGATCACTTGCATGCATGGTGACTACACGATTTGATACGCGCATCAACAATTCCAAAGGATCTTCTCCAGCGAGATACGTATTGCTTGGATCATAGTTCACACCAAAATTATTGTGATGAACTGCATCCACCAACTGACAGAACACATCCATCTTTTGTGCAAATTCAGGATACTCCCAAAAATCATCTTTATAATGATTCTCGATAATGAGCGTGATATTTTTTTCCTGCGCATAGGGAAGGCATTCATAAATACATTCTGCTGCAAGCTTCACGCCTTCGTTAATAGAAAGTTCTGGTCTTCTTTGTCCTGATAATACTCTGCAATAAGAACCACCGAGCGCATAAGTCATATCAATCCAACGCTTTTGTTTTTTGATCTCATTATCGCGAAATGATTTATCAGGATGCGTGAAATCCGGCGAGCAGCACATCATCGGGATTGACTTGCCATAGCTTTCAACATGATCCCGAAATTTTTTCCAATTGCTTTCATCTTGCATTTCAATAAAACCCGCATACCATTCCAATCCATCAATATCTAATTTAACTGCGAGCTCGATCCATTCGGCAACCTTCATCGTTCCATCTTTACAGAGTGCCTGCATAAATGCTTTGGGAAAAACAGCCAGTTTCGGCATAAGAAAAATTATTTTGTTTTAGGAATAGTACTTGTGTCTTTTGGTGGATTGCGGCCAATGAAAGGATATTGTTCCAGATCCACAACCTGTCCGCTAACAGGGCCGCCTTCATCGGCCAACCAATAAATAGCCGCTGCTGCAATTTCTGCAGGGGCAAAAATTCTTCCTGATGGCGCATATACAGATGGAAGATCTTTGTACCAATCTTCTGATAAGCCATGTTGCTTTTTTCTTTCGCGTTCTGTTTCTGTTAATACCCAACCTGGGTTGATTTGATTCACGCGAACGCCATTTTCACGGTGAAGGGTATCGCCTAAATTGCGCGTCAATGTCATCAGCCCTCCTTTTGAAACGCTATACGCCAGCAAGTTTGGTTCGCCGCTATAAGCATTCACGGAGCCAATATTCAAAACACAACCATGCGTTTCCGTTAAATATGGAAGCGCGGCTTTGATAAGCAAAAACGGCGCGATGGTATTCACCGCAAGAATATTTTCAAGATATGCTTTGTCAGTTGTGTGAATGTTTGAAGAAGCAACAATCGCTGCATTATTAACCACTGCATCTAATTTTCCAAATGCTTTCAGCGCAGTTTGCACCAATCGTTCCGGCGTTCCTTCAGCATTTAAATTTTCGATATGCAGCACAGCATTTCCATTGCCCAATTCTGCCATTACTTCTTTTCCCCATGCTTCTTCCAAACCATGTATCACCACTTTCGCACCTTCTGCAACGCACCGAATTGCGATCGCTTTTCCGATGCCGGTTGTGCTTCCTGTAACAATGATGACTTTATTTTTCAATCTCATTTTTAAACTGGTTTAAGCACGCTTTTTACAATACTACCATTATGCATTTTTTCAAAAGCCTCATGCCATTCTGTGATTGGCCACACACCACCGATGATTGGTTTCACATCCAATGTTCCACTTGCAAGCAATGAAATCACTCTTTCCCAAATAGGCCAGTTGTGACTGAAACTTCCTTGCAGTGTAACATTTTTTTGTACCAATGGATCCAATGAAAAGCCCAGTGGCTGCGGGCCCCAACCTACTTTAGTAATATGCCCATTTGGTCTCACCAATTGCAAAGCCATTTTTAAAGTGATGCTTGCACCTGCTGCATCAATAATAAAATCAGCACCGAGGCCATCTCTCTTTTTTGCCCATTCCATTGCATCGCCGACAATGGCTTCGCAACCATATTGCTTTGCAATATTCAATCGATGACGATCAGATTCTAATCCAACAATGGCAACTTCCGCTCCGCAAAGTTTTGCCACAGCAGCACATAAAATGCCGATGGTACCAGGCCCAAGAACAATCACGCGATCGCCTGGCTTGATATGAGAATTACCAACCACTGCATTGTATGCAACGCAGCAAGGCTCGGTGAGGCAAGCATGTTCAAATGGCAATTGATCAGGAACGCGATGCAAACATCTTGCAGGCACACGAACATATTTCGTCATCGCCCCATTCACTCCATAGCCGAAACCTTTTCTATCAGGATCCAGATTATACAAACCTGTTCTTGATAATGGACTGTTTGAATTGATGATCGCTGCGGTTTCGCTCACAACTCTATCACCTTCTTTCCAACCCGTAACGCGGTTACCCATTGCCGTTATATGCCCGCCAAATTCATGACCAAGCACAACCGGATAATTAACAGGCCAGCTATGATCGGAAGTCCATTGATGAAGATCCGATCCACAAACCCCAACATTCGCTACTTCAAGCAACACATCTTCGTCCCCGATAGAAGGCTGCTCAATTTCCCTGATTTCAACCGATCCCTTTTCGGGCGCATAATTAACTACTGCTGCTGATCTAATAATTGTGCTCATGATAATTTATAATAATGAAATGAATTTTGATTAATGAATTGCCACATCTCCATAGGCGTGAATTTTTTCGCAGATGAGGCGCAATGACTGTTCGAGATTTCCATCTGCCGTCTTGAATGCATCTGCATCAATCGTCAATGGCGCACCCAACACCACCAATGGCGCACCATAAGCAGGACATTGGATTGCTTGCTCAAGCGATAATCCACCAACGGCCTGAACAGGAATCTTCACCGCATTCACCACTTCACGCAATTGATCTAATGGACTTGGCATGCGCATTCCCTGCGCGGCAATGCCACGTCGTTCATCATAACCAATATGATGGATCACGAAATCGCATCCGAGATCTTCAAGCCATTTTGCAGCTTCTACCATATCCGGGCAACCAAGATTATCACCCATTACTTTCGCGCCAAAATCAGCGCCTGCTTTCACCACACATTTAATGGTTTCTGCATGCGCACGGGCCATTACCACAACATGGGTAGCGCCAGCTTTTGCCATCATCTCCGCTTCGAGATAACCGCCATCCATTGTTTTTAGATCGGCAACAATCGGAATGCCCGGAAATGCTTCACGCAATTTTTTTACGCCATGCAATCCTTCTGCAAGAATGAGCGGCGTGCCTGCTTCCAGCCAATCAACGCCTGCACGCATAGCCATAGCGGCAGTTTCTAATGCTTCATCAATATTTGTTAAGTCGAGAGAAATCTGAACGATAGGTTTCATATAATGATGTTCTGTTTAAATTTTTTTGTATGATATGAATGTAATATTTTTTTATGCGATTGGTTTTTCAAATGTCTGAACCATGATTTTTATTCTGATTTATTTGATTATCCCGATTGTTTTGAATTTGTATTTCTTATTTTTCAAAAATCAATTTCTTGCCAATTAATCGGGTCGTCATTGCGAGCAACATCAAAATTAATTTTGAAATTGCTCTATGTTATAGCATTTCTAATTCTTCCATTTGCATTATATTTATCGCTCAATATTAATCTTATCATGATGGCGACAACAAAAAATATTCTCCTTGAAAAATTACAGCAAGGAAAAAATGTGTACGGCACCTGCATCACTTCTACCGGACCAATGTGGCCCGGAGCTATTAAAAGCGCAGGGCTTGATTTTGTTTTTATCGACACCGAACATATCCCACTTGATCGCAACGAGCTTGCGTTGCTTTGCCAAATGTTTAAATCGAATGGCATCGTTCCGATTGTCCGCATTCCTTCGCCCGATGCATACAGAGTTTGTCAGGCGATTGATGGCGGCGCATTGGGAATTGTGGTTCCTTATATTGAAACACGTGCGCAAGTTGTCGAGCTTGTTGGCGCTGCAAAATACCGACCACTAAAAGGCGAATTGCTTTCTGCTTATCTCGATGGAAGCAAAGAAATGTCGGCTGAATTAAAAGAATATATCAACTCATTCAACAGCGCCAATATTTGCATTGCGAACATCGAAAGCGTTCCTGCTATGGATCGTCTTGATGAAATTCTTTCTGTTCCGGGACTTGATGGCGTCTTCATCGGCCCGCATGATTTTTCAGTGAGCCTCGGCGTTCCAGAACAATATGATCATCCTGTTTTTGAAGAAGCAGTCAAAACAATCATTCACACCACCAGGGCAAAAGGCCTTCATATTGGCATCCATTTTTCTTTAGAGCCTGAGCGACAAATTAAATGGATGAAAGAAGGTGCTAACATTGTTGTGCATAGTTTCGACATTGCTCTTTTTTTACAGCGGTTAAAACATGATATGCATATTATCAAAACTGCAGCAGGCGACGATGTAGGAACGGGTGACGCAAGCAAGCTGGTTGTGTAATTAGCTAATTAGCCAATTTGCTAATGTGCTAATTATTCAAAATAGGAAGAGCGTGATTTTTTGAGCGACTATTATGAGCCAAGCCAATTGCTGCTATTAAGCTTTTCTTGCGTCGCACTCTTGTACAGCAACAATTCTATTAAGCTGAGGTTCTATAATCCAGCCAATTCCTGTTTATCGATTTTCTAAATCTATCAAAGAGCTTTCTTACGATAATTCGGTTATACGTGACAGTTATTTTAAATTAAAATCATCTAAAAAATCAATCCAGTCCAAAATATCAATCAAATCCCAAAGCTCACAACTACAAACAACAAACTACACACCACAAACAATCTATTTCTTTATCAACCAAACTTCGGTTACACGTGACTGTTGCCTCCAGTTGATATTGTCTTCATTGATATCATCGAACGTTAAAACTATTTTTCCATTTTTTATCAACGCTGCCGGCACAGGAAATTCTTTTATCTCACCAATACCTTTTCCATATAATGTGTGATCAACACGTTGACCGTTCACTTTTAAAAGACATTCACCAAAGCCTGTTTCCCGCACGGTATAACTTGCTGTTGAATCAAGCCCATTATATTCCAATGCTGAAGGCCAGCGCTGGCTGCCCATAAAAGAATGGCGCTGGCGACTGAAACCATTATCCCACCAACTGAAATTTGGCGTGTCCTGCTTGCCCGAAAGCGGATCGGTGACCCAAGATTCTCCTCTGACAACATGAAAACATTTCGACGGATCACCAATGGCATCATAATAAGATCCAGCACCTGGATGTTCCCAATTTGCTATTTCCAACAATGCTGTTACTTGTTCATTAGTTGGCAATTTTTTAATCGCTTCAAACCTGTCTTCTATCCACCAACGGTTGTTAAGAGGCAAGTCGAGAAAATCCAATACCGCGCCTCTCTCTTCACCCGAAGCCTTGTATTTTTTTACACTTGTTTGCAATCCGATAGAATGAAATAATTGATCACATAAAGCAATTACTTTGATCCTTAATAAAGTATCAACCTTATTGAGCGCAGCTTCTTCTAATATGTCTTTTGCTTTGTTCATTGCGGCATCACCTCCAATAACAGAAGCCTTGCGCAACACATCGTTTGCTTTTTCTTCCAGCTCTGTTTCATATATGCCGCGCTTTCTTGAATATGCATCATAGTTAGCACGAAGCAAATACATCTGCCATCTCCAATTTGTTTCAAGCGAAGGATTTTTTTGCTCCATCTGTTTCCACGACATCCATGTTGTTTGCACACTTCCGTTTGTTATTGCAGGCCCTTGCCAATTTGTTTCGAGCGCAAGCATTGCATCTGCGGCCTCTTCTTTTACCAATGAGTTGAAGAAAAAATTAGCATATTCAATAAATATTTTTCGCTCTGATATATTTGGATCCCACGCTAATCTTGTCCAAACAATTTTATTGGCATCATCATGCACGCCATCAGAATAAGAAATGAAACCATCCATATAGGGCTCCAGAAAATGATAGAGTGCAGAATAATGCAGCGGCCGAGGATTAACGCTTTCACGACCAAGCGTCAGATCGAAAAAAGGATCCCACCATGGCACAGGAAAATCACTGCGCACATTATGCGTGAGATCGGGATAATAACGCAACTTATATTGTGCAGGAAGCGCAGCCCTTGTTTCTTCAACAGGAGGACTTGATGGGCCAGTTACCAATCCGCCCAACCAATCAGGTTTTTGTTCCTGCACATAGCGATACACTGTTTGGTTTTGCGCAGGTTTATATCCTTGCGTTGAAAGCCAAACTGCCGCTTGTGGATGATATTTTTTTAAGATTTTCGCTATATCAATCAACAATGGCCATACTGTTTCAGGACCGTTATCGCCGGGATCCCCGCCGGGAAAAAATACGCCGTTCATTCGAACTGACATCTTGAATATCTTTTCGAGATGATCAAGATAACGTTTTCGTTTAGCCGTGTCTTTTAGGTCGAACTGAGCAGGCACCCAAATCCAATAATCAAGATCATAACGTTCGCAGATGCCGCTGATTTTTGCATTCATCACATCAGGATCAAGCTTAAAAAAAGGGCTCGGCTTTTCATCAAAAATCGGGATGGTCTCAATGCTGTTCGTTCCAAATATTACCAAATCACGAATGTATTGCTCAAATTGTTCCGGCGTCCATGCATCATAAGAATTAGCTGTATTTCTATAACCCAATTGATGACCGCGCATCTCTTTATCAGGCGCAGAAGAAACAGGAAGATTTGCCGGAACGCCAACAGATTTTTGTTTGTAAATAAAATTTCTCAACAGATCGCCGGCACCAAACATAATCCCTCTCGCATCATAGCCTTCAATCACAATCACTGTTCTATTATTTTGCTGCTGAGAGATGATTCGATATGATTCAGGTTTCGCGATCAATGCAGGCTCACTACCTAGAGAAAATTCTTTCGAAGGATTTGATGCTTGTTGCAACAGAATAATATTTCCTGATGCGGGCACAGTTGAAGAAACAGTAATCTGCAAACCGGTGCGCTTTTTAATTTCTTCTGAAAGAATGATAGCTGCAGCTTTCTCAGCGTTCGGCAGTGTTCCAGCACTTGTTACAATATGCAGATTTTGTAAGAACACAGTTTGTGCAGTTGTCGGATTACAGATATGCATCGCCGTGAATATAAAAACCATGCTTATACATCTTTTCCTAACAGCATTATTATTTTTAAATAGCATCAAATGATATTTGATATGAAATTTTTAAAATCAAAAAAATCATATCGGTCGATGAAGACAACAACCGATATGATAAAATGTTATTTGCTAAACACCAAACGTTTCTACGGAACATAGATTCCTCAACTTGCTGAGTTTGATTCACCATTCACCATTCACCATTCACCATTCACCATTGACCATTCACCTTAAGGCAACGGCCTCACCATAATATCCTTGAAATAAACACAACTACCGGGATCGTGACCTTGCAATGCAAATGTGCCGTGTGATATATAACGGAAAGGATGAGAAGCAGTATCGCGCAACGGATGTTCCGGCTCCGTGTAATCCACCACTATAGTGTTGTTGATTTTAACGATAACTCTTTTTCCCTGCACTTTAATATATTCTGTGAACCATTCACGATCTTTCACCCATAGATCTTTCACATCAACAATATCATAAAGACTGCCAGTGCGCACATCGTCAGAATGCGAATTGTTCACCTGCACTTCATAACCATGATCAGGGAAACCCGCTTCCTGATATTGCGAATGAAAATAAATGCCCGAATTGGCATGAGGAAACGTCATCACTTTCGCCTTCATCTCGAAATTTTTAAAATCATGATTGTGAAAGTTCCCGTCATAATACAAATGAGAAGTGTTGCCATGCACGATAATCGCTCCGCTATCAACATGAAAAGTCTCAGAATTTTTACCAGCTTTCCATCCGTTGAGCGTTTTGCCATCAAACAAAGAAATCCATCCGCTGTTGTTCTGTGCAAAGGCAACAGATATTGCAAGCAAGCCGCAAAAAGCCACGCTATAAAAAATTATTTTTTTCATCAAGTTTATTTTAACCGTTCATTCAGAAAATACCTGAATGAACGGTGGTAAAAAAATTAAATTAAGTTAGAAGGCAAGCTCCATCCTTGTCTGTATTCTCTTTTTACAAACTGATTGGCTTCATCAAAATTTGTGATGCGCATATTTTTTGCATCCCATAATAATCTTTTTCTACCACCATTAATATCATCACCATCCTTGTCCTTGCCTGTAGCGAGTATCCAAGATCTGATAGCAAGATTACCAATCAAAATGCTTTCAGTAAATGGCCCTGCATATTCAAATGGAGAACTTGTTGTTGCATTTCCATAACCAGCGATACAAGCGTTCACCCATTGCAGATAATGTCCTTCTGGAACACGAGCAAGCGTTTTTGGAGGCATGGTTGTTTCTGCCATTAATTTTGATGGCAACAAGCGCGGCTTTTCTCCATAACAATCAACCATCAATTTTCCTTTTGTGCCGATGAATAAGCAACCGCCATCATCACCACCAAATGGTTCGCCTTCTCCCAATTCATCAGGAAGATTTGGGAGTAATCCACCATCATACCACGAAACTTTTATTTCGCCTTTTCCGTCTTTGCGCGGGTATTTTAGATGAATCATTGAAGCAGATGGAAAACCATCAGGATATTTTGCTTCTTTCTTATCGACTGTCCATGTTGTTGGAATGCTGCATTCAACTTCGGTTGGGAAATCAATTGGCAATAACCTGAAAACAGGATCCATCATGTGGCATGCCATATCACCCAATGCACCGGTGCCAAATGCACTCCATCCGCGCCAGCTCCATGGATGATATGCAGGATTATAATCGATATATTTTGCAGGACCAATCCAAAGATCCCAATTCAAATCTTTAGGAACATCAAATTTTCCTTTAGGAGTTGGCAAGCCTTGTGGCCAGATCGGTCTGTTGGTCCATACTTGAACTGTGTGCACGTCACCAATCATTCCTGCGTCATACATTTCCTTCGCCTGACGAACGCCATCGCTTGATCCACCCTGATTTCCCATCTGCGTGATCACTTTATATTTTTTTGCTGCGTTCGCCATTAATCGTGCTTCGTAAATATCATGGGTGAGTGGCTTTTGACAATACACATGTTTGCCCAATGACATTACAGTGAGCGCTGCAATGGCATGAATATTATCAGGCGTTGAAACAGAACATGCATCGATATTTTTATGTTCCTTATCGAGCATCTCCCTAAAATCTTTATAGAATTTTGCTTTCGGAAAACGCTCTTTCGATTTTACTGCGCGGCTTTCATCAACATCAACGAGAGCAACCACATTTACTTTAGGGCTTTGCGAAAAATTTCTAAGATCGTCTTCACCTTTTCCGCCAGCGCCAATACCTGCAATGTTTAATTTGTCGCTTGGCGCGATGAAACCGCGGCCTAATACATGGCGCGGAACGATCATGATGCCGCCCATTCCAAGGGATGCATTCTTAACAAAATTCCTTCTAGAGATGTCTTTTTTTTCGTTATTCATGACAATCGTATTTGGGTTTATGTGTTGAATTTATTTTTGTTTGAAAATATTTTCTGATAATATCCATCTTAACTTAGCTGCTCTAAATATTTCACAACTCACAACTCACAACTCACAACTCACAACTCACAACTCACAACTCACAACTCACAACTCACAACTCACAACTC
>CAIYPC010000094.1 GCA_903927975.1 uncultured Bacteroidota bacterium
ACAGTTTCAAAGTTTGCTAAAGCCTGTAAGCTCTCTTTTGGCGAGATAATAGTTAAAGCATCTTTTGCGCGTGCAACGCTCATAGCTTCTTGTTGATTCATGTTAAATGATTCATTGTTACTTGAATCTATTTTAGCATAGCTTTCTAAGAAGTTGATTTTGTTGTGATTTTTTGCCTTGAAAAAAGGCAAAATTTGGGTATGATTCATGGATATCCTCCTTGAACGAGGGTTAATACGATAAGAATAAAAAGTTTTTGAAACCTTCTTTTTATTCGCCTGTTTGTGTTAAACAAGAAAAACGTCTTAAGTTTCAGCTTAGGACGTTTTTTTTGTGCCTTGCTTATGAGGTAAGTATATAGGGGAAAAATGAAGTTGTCAACTAAAAAATTTTAAAAAATACAATGTTTTTATTTTAGTGTTTTACTTATTTGATATGATTCTACAAGTTCTTGAATTTTCCTTTGTTTAGGATAATATGTATAAACTCTATTTTTTTCACGATTAACAAATCCACGATCCATTAAATGTTTCAAATGAATATTTGCTGCCTGTCTAGATATTTCACTAGAATTTTTTATTGTATCAGCTGTAACACCCCCGTTATCATTGAAAGCTAATATATACTTTAATATTGTCTTTTGTCCCTTAGATAAAAAACCAGTAAACTCTATTGCTTCATTGCATAAATTTATATTTTTCAAAATATTTAACTCTTTTTCCATGTTGTACAATTTAAAAACAAAACGATTGACTTTAGTTTTAATTTCAGTCTATTTTACAAATGGTAACATAATTTGAAATTTCAAGAAAGATTTTGTTGCTTGGCATGTTCTCAAACGAGAATTGTGTTTTTTTTAATTTATATGGAGATGTTTATGTAGGTAAAAAGTATTTAGGAGAAATGTAGAAAGGTAAGTGGTGAGCTTCGACAAAACAAAACCCACACACTGAAGCACTAAACCAACTTCAGAATAGTATTGTTTTGTCAAAAAGTCAACATCTTATTTTTACCAAGGGTTAATATAATTTAAGAGATTGACGTGACATTACAGCTACAACAAAAACAGGGGCATGATGTTCCAAGGCAAGAACACCAAATATCGGCTTTAATATATAGCTTTACTAATCCGAATGCTCAATATCGTAAAGAGTACTTGTCGTTTGATACTATAGAAAGAGCTTACCAAGCAAACCATAGGAAGATAACTAAGAAGACAAAACACTTGAGCAAGAATGCTAAAGACATACTTTCTATAGTGGTTCAAAAGTTATTGAGAGGAGAAACCGTCTTACTAAACAGTAAATACATAGAAAAAATTACTGGATGCAAAGGTCGCCAAAATAGAAATATTTTGAATGAATTAAAAGGAGTTTTAAAAATAAAACATCGCAAATTCATTAGAGTTAATGGTAGAATTTTTAAGGGGTATTATTTATTCAAATTTATACCAGCTATAGTTTATGAACTATGGCCTACAGAGGAAAAAGGAAACGGCAACAAATTGCCTTTAC
>CAIYPC010000095.1 GCA_903927975.1 uncultured Bacteroidota bacterium
ATTCATTAAACCCATGCCATTATATTTTTGAAAAGATAATAAAAGAAGTTGCCGAGAATCCGCCTGCGGTTGCAGCAAAAGGCGGAGCAATAAAACATGGTATAAATAATGAGCTTGACGAATTGCGAAACATAGCGACTAACGGTAAAGAATATCTGATTTTATTACAACAAAGAGAATCAGAAGCTTCTGGCATCAGCTCATTGAAAATTGGTTTCAATAATGTGTTCGGTTATTATCTGGAAGTGACCAATCTTCATAAAAACAAAGTGCCTGCTGCGTGGATGAGAAAACAAACGCTTGCCAATGCAGAACGATATATTACCCCAGAGCTAAAAGAATATGAAGAAAAAATAACGGGTGCCGAAGAAAAAATGATGAGCATTGAGTTAAATCTGTATGATAAATTATTATTAGAGCTGCAGGATTATATTGCTCCAATGCAAGTGAACGGAAATGTGCTTGCCGTTTTAGATTGCCTGATATGCTTTGCGAACAATGCACTTCATTACAATTACAAAAAACCTCAATTGCATGAAGGCAATGAACTTGAATTGAAAGAAAGTCGCCACCCTGTGATCGAAAGAAATTTGCCAATTGGTGAAGCATATATTTCCAATGATATTTTTTTGGATCCGGAATCGCAGCAAATCATTATTCTCACAGGACCGAACATGAGTGGCAAAAGTGCATTGCTTCGACAAACTGCATTAATAACATTAATGGCTCACACTGGAAGTTTTGTTCCTGCGAACGATGCAAAAATCCCACTGACAGATAAAATATTTACTCGTGTTGGCGCATCTGATAATCTTAGCGGCGGTGAATCTACTTTTATGGTGGAGATGAATGAAACAGCAAGCATCATTAATAATCTTACTTCAAGAAGCTTGATATTATTGGATGAAATCGGTCGTGGCACTTCTACTTATGATGGAATTTCTATTGCATGGAGCATTGCAGAATATTTGCATAATTCACCATTCGCACCAAAAACATTATTTGCCACGCATTATCATGAGTTGAATGAGCTGGAGAATAAACTAACGCGCATAAAAAATTATCATATCACCAATAAAGAAGTTGGCAATAAAATTATTTTTCTTCGCAAACTGGCGCCAGGCGGAAGCAAGCACAGCTTTGGAATTCATGTTGCAAAGATGGCTGGCATGCCACCAGCATTGCTCAATCGAGCCAACGAAATTTTAAAACAGTTGGAACAAAGCAGGGATAATCAAAACGGAACAAAAGAAAATCTTCAGCATCAAATCAAAAAAATTTCTGCGCCAGAAATGCAGCTTTCTATTTTTGATGCGCACTCGGAAACATTTAAAGAAGTTAGGAAACTGCTTGATAATATTGACATCAATAGACTAACTCCAGTTGAAGCATTGTTGAAACTGGAAGAGATAAAAGGGTTGATGAAATGACAGAATCAGATCCGTCTACTTTTTATACCAAAATCTCAAAATGGGCGTTTAATTTTTGCATTGTCTTACTTCATTAATAATATTCTTTTGCAAAAACTCATTTTATGGCAGAATTCTTAACAACAAATGGAGTTTCCCATCATCTTGAAAATATCATTATTGAAGCCAAGAGTAAATTAATCCTAGTCTCTCCATATCTCCAATTATCTAAAACATTCTTCGAAAGATTAAAGGATGCATCAGATAGAGAAGTAAAAATTAAAATAATCTATGGCAAGGATGAGCTTAAACCAAATGAACAAAATTCATTAGCAGGACTCAAAAATATTACTTTACATTATTTTCAAAATCTTCATGCCAAATGTTACTTCAACGAAAATGAAATGATTATTACTTCGATGAATATGTACGAATTCTCAGAAAAAAATAATAGAGAGATGGGAGTATTAATTAAAAGAGAAGCCGACACAAATATTTTCGAAAAGGCAGTTAACGAAATAAAATCTATAATTCAATCCTCTGAAATAATTTCATTAAGAAAAGCAGAACGGATATTCGCTCACCAAACAGTGAAAAAAGAAAATGGCGACTCTAAAAAATCTATTTCAATTCCTAATATTGGGTATTGCATTAGATGTGA
>CAIYPC010000096.1 GCA_903927975.1 uncultured Bacteroidota bacterium
CGGGCCAGCGCCTCGACCAGAATCGCCTGCTTCGCCGTGAGTTGATAAAGATGATCAATAAAGAAATAAAAATTGCAAAAACCAAAAAATATGCTGCCATCACTTTAAAAATGAATTCTGTTTCTGATGAAGAATTGATTGATAAATTATATGACGCGGCCCGTGCAGGAGTTGAAATTAAATTGATTGTCCGTGGCATCTTTTGTATGTTCTCAGAAAATAAAAAATTCATAAAACCAGTTACAGCTATTAGTATCATCGATGAATATCTTGAGCATGCACGTGTGTTCATATTTCACAATGGCGGGAAAGAAAAAACATATATATCTTCGGCAGATTGGATGGTGCGCAATCTGGATCATCGTGTGGAAGTAACTTGCCCAGTATTAGAGGAAGAAATTAAAAAAGAGCTGAAAGATATTCTTTCTATTCAGCTTTCTGACAATGTGAAGGCAAGATGGCTCGACAATGAATTGAGCAATACTTACAAGCGGGATAAGAAAGAAAAGAAAATACGATCACAGATTGAAATTCATAATTATTTATTTCAAAAAACAGCAAAAAATAATGAAACGGCAATGGTGCAATTAACTGAAATAGATAAGACCTCTGCTGCTTTATTAAACTAAATCCTTTCAATGAAACTTGCAGCAATTGATATCGGGAGCAATGCAGCGCGGTTACTTATTTCTGAAGTGAGCATGGCAAACGGTAAGCCGGAATTTAATAAGCTTAACCTTGTGCGAGTGCCGCTGCGCCTCGGTTTCGACGTGTTTGAAAAAAAAGAGATCTCTGAAGAAAAGACCGCGATGATATTAAGCACCATCAAAGCATATAAACATTTGATTGATGCGTATGATGTGAAACATTTGAAAGCGGCTGCCACTTCTGCGATGAGAGATGCCAGAAATTCGGAAGATATTATCAATCGGGTAAAAAATGAAACAGGTATTCAAATAGAGATCATCAGCGGTGGTGATGAAGCATCTTTGATTTATGAAAACCATGTGGCAGAGAATATGGATAAAGACCATTCCTATCTATATATAGATGTCGGTGGCGGTAGCACGGAGCTTACTTTTTTTGCGCAAACAAAACTCATCTTCAAGGAATCGTTTAATATCGGCACCATTCGTTTGCTAAAAAATCAGGTGATAGATAAGCAATGGGATGATATGAAAGATTATATCAAGACAGAAACAAAATTATATTCAGATAATATGGTTGCCATTGGTTCCGGTGGCAACATCAATAAAATATTTTCCATCTCAAAAAAGAAAGACGGCAAGTCTTTGCCGCTTGAATTGCTGAAAGATTATTATAAAGAGTTCAGCAGCTTTTCTCTCGAAGATAGAATAAAAGTTTACAAAATGCGCGAAGACCGCGCCGACGTAATCGTTCCTGCATTGCTGATTTACATTAATGTTATGCGTTGGGCAAACGCGCCGGAAATTTTTGTTCCGAAAATTGGTTTAGCGGATGGATTGATACAGCATTTGTATAATGAAGTCAAGTAGTTTGTGGTTCTGATAAATAGGAAGCAGCGTTTTATTTCAGTGCAAACACAGCACTCACTTCATAGCGTATTTTTATTTTCTTGAAATTTATTTCGTTGTATTTATCGGTTTCATTTCCAACCATGCTGTTTGTGCTAAATCCCATTTGTGCACTATTACTATTTACTTGAGATACTTGATTATTAAAAGACAAGAGCCCGTCCTCAACCGGTTCACTAATAGTAATCGCCTCTCCCACTTTTTCATTAATAGATTCTGTGAGATAAACAGCTTTAGCTTTTGCAGCTTGCATGGCTTTTATTTTTAATTGTTTTCTGAATTCAATTATTTTGCTGTGGCTGACTGATACAATATTAAATGACTGTGTTGCCTCGTCATCGAGTTTATCAACCAAATCATCCATTGTTTTGCCATTGGAGAATTTTATTTGATAAGAAATGCTGGCAATCATATTCGGATCCTTTTTCTTTTTTCTAGCTAAATAATTGTTCGTCCCTGAATAAGAGGCAATGCTAATGGCAGAATCAGGAATGCCAACAGCTTTGCATGATTCAAGAAATTGACTCTTGATTATTTCAATATCTTTTTTGTCCTCGCCTTTTTTCTTATACTCTTGAAGAACGACGTTCACGAAAATTTCATCAGGGATAACTTCCATCTCTGCGCTTCCTGAAACAGTGATGGTTTTGGGAAATGGGTTGCTTGCAAATATGGGTGTTTGCTGTGCAGATATTTGTTCAATAAAAAAAGCTGCAAATAATAATAGCGTAATCTTTTTCATTGTAATTTTTTTTGGTTGATGTAAGAGAGCAAAAAATTACACAATGAAACTGAGCTATTATTTTATTCTTCGATTTATTAAAGGGATTTTAACTTATTCTTCAAAACGTTTTGCAATGTAGAAATCCAATCTCCCAATTTTGATAAGCTCTTTCTGGCAGCGGCAACACTATTATAATCCTCAAATTAATTTAGTACTAAAATCTGGGTTATTACAAATGTGATATTAATAACTCTGTGCAAAATTTATCATCAACCAAATCGATTTTTTTCGTAGCTTTTGCATGTCCTTTATTCATTCATTATAAAACCAAACTAATATGCCTTCTACTATTAATCGCCGTAACTGGTTCAAGCAAACATCATTTGCAACACTCGGACTGGGGTTATCTATGCGCTCATTTGCACATGACACAGAAGGCTTGCCTAAAACAAATTTTGACAGTCAAAAAAGCCTGATCAATCTTAGCTCGAATGAAAATCCTTATAGCATTTCACCAAAAGCAAAACAAGCGATCATTGATATGATCCCATGGGCAAGCAGATATTCATTCAATCTTGATGGATTGAAAGATGCTCGCACCACCATTGCAAAATATTATGGAGTGGCTGCTGAAAATATTTTACTCACCGCTGGTTCTGGCGAAGTACTTGACCTAGTGCCGCGTTTTTTAAATAAACCCAATGGCAATTTGGTAACTGCTGATCCAACATTTTTTGTTTTACCTGCAACTGCGAAAAAAATCGGTTACTCAGTAAACGCTGTGCCTGTCGGGAGCGACAGAGGACTAAATCTTCCTGCTATGTTAAGCGCAATCAACAACGACACGCAACTGGTTTATATAGTGAACCCAAATAATCCAACAGGCACTTATTTGAAACCTGGCGCAATGAAACAATTTTGTGAGGAAGCCGCAAAAAAAACTGTTGTGATGATCGATGAAGCCTATATTGATTTTTTAGATGCGCCCGACAATGAATCCATGATACCATTGGCAGCAAACAATTCAAATATTTTAGTAACACGCACATTCTCCAAAATACATGGTTTGGCTGGCTTGCGCATTGGCTATGTAATTGGCAGCGAATCGCGCATAAAAGAATTAGAGCAAAGTTATTTTACAGAGAGCCAGATAGCCATCAGCGATCTTACGTTGGCTGCAGCTATGGCAAGCCTTCAGGATGAAGAGCATCGTTTGCAAGTGAAACAAAAAAATGCTGCTGCAAGAGATTACACGCTAAAATCTTTAAGGGAAATGAAGCTTAACCCCATCACATCCTACACGAATTTTATTTTATTCCCACTGGGAAATTATGATGGAAATTTTGCGGATTTTATGATGACGAAAAATATTCATCTCCGTTCAAATACCTACCTCGGTGAAAAATGGTGCCGCGTGAGTGTTGGCACCATGGATGAAATGCAACAGTTTATTAAAGTGATGAAAGAGACTTGGAAAGCGTGAGGAGTTTTGAGTTGCGAGTTCAGAGTTATAAGTTAAAGCCTCCGACTCTGAACTCTCAACTCGGAACTATAAACTCTGAACTAATCTCATTTCATTCCCCTACCTTAGCATCCGCTTTTTCAAAACATACATTTTTGCGATCGGCTGGGTGTGTTTTATTCTAACGCAGAGCCATATTCTTTTCCTTTCGCGCTACACTTAAATGGCTCAACATGTCCGTTAATAAGGAAATAAAAAAAGTTACCACGCACACTTTGCAAAGAATGAAACAGCATGGAGAAAAGATTTCCATGATAACTGCTTACGATTTTTCTTTTGCAAAAATTTTTGATGCCGCAGGTATTGATGTGATTTTGGTCGGTGATTCCGCATCTAACGTAATGGCTGGACATGAAACTACATTGCCAATAACTTTAGATCAAATGATCTATCATGCAGCTTCTGCTATTCGTGGTGTAAACCGTTGCCTTGTTGTTGTTGATATGCCTTTCGGTTCTTATCAATCAAATTCAAAAGAAGCCTTGGTTTCTGCATTTAGGATTATGAAAGAAACTGGAGCGCATGCAATTAAATTGGAAGGCGGTGAAGAAGTGCTTGAATCAGTGAAAAGGATTATTGCAGCAGGTGTTCCGGTAATGGGGCATTTAGGATTAACACCACAATCAATTTACAAATTCGGCACATACAATGTGAGAGCTAAAGAGGAAGCCGAAGCAGATAAATTAAGAAAGGATGCAAAACTTTTAGAAGAAGCGGGATGCTTTGCAATTGTGCTTGAGAAAATTCCTGCGACACTTGCAAAAGAAGTTTCCGAGAGTTTGCACATACCAACGATTGGTATTGGTGCTGGCAAATTTTGTGATGGGCAAGTTTTAGTGATGCACGATATGCTAGGTATTAATACTGAATTTAAACCAAGATTTCTTCGTCAATATTTAAACCTGAATGAACTTGCTACAAACTCTGTGAAGCAATATATTAATGATGTGAAGTCGAATGATTTTCCGAGTGAGCATGAGCAATATTAGTTTCGAGTTTTCAGTTTATAGTTTCCAGTTGTGAAATTCCGAAAGTATAATAATTCGCAGTTTGAATTATCAGTTTCAGATCTCGAATTTGGAATTCATAAGCAATCCGCAATTGATAGTTTTCAAATTACAGACTAAAAAAATGATTGAACTTGGGGAAATAAATGTCTATAAGAAATTTTGCGGAAGGACAACTGGAAACTGAAAACTACAAACTGGAAACTACTTCCTAATATCCGCATCAAGAATATCATACATGAACAAAGATTTGTTTTTATCCTTTAATCTTTTGAACATGCTTTTGCAATCAATCGCATCTGAAAATTCTCCAACAACTTCCAGTTTGTCATAGAATAAAGATTGCATGTGCCTTTTTTCTTTTTCGATAACGCGATTTGCAAAGGACAAATCTCTGGCAAAACTTTTTTTATTTGTTTTCTCTGCAAACAATGCAAAGTTTTTTTGACGGCGCTTGCTTATTTGCAGAATCAATATCTGACAGCTACAGATTTTTGTGCTTTTCTTTATTAGATGAGTTGCTGTATCAGGTTCATTTGAAAGTGCTAGAACTTTTGAATGAGAATGATGGAAGGGCATAGTTCCATTCTTTCCTGCAAAAACAGATTTGCAGAAAAAAAATAGAAATAGCAATAAAAGGCATTTGCGTAAAAAAAATACCATGCTCTCCGTTTATGTAATGAAATGTGAGGGGCAACAATCAGCGGGCTTTTGTACAGGATTATTTCAAGGTTTTCAGAGGTACATTAAGCTTCGATAATGAGAGGTGCATCATGAGCTGAA
>CAIYPC010000097.1 GCA_903927975.1 uncultured Bacteroidota bacterium
GAGTTGTGAGTTGTGAGTTGTGAGTTGTGAGTTGTGAGTTGTGAGTTGTGAGTTGTGAGTTGTGAGTTGTGAGTTGGAAATGTAGCTGAACAAGGTATAGTAATAATTTTTAGAAATCATAAATCAAACATCTTAAATCATAAATCAGATGATTCGTTTACAAAACATTCAAAAAGTTTATCGCACGTCAACGATTGAAACACTGGCGCTGAATAATATCAGCCTTGATATTGAGAAAGGCGAATTTCTTTCTATCATGGGTCCGAGTGGTTGCGGCAAAAGCACGCTGCTTAATATTATGGGCTTGCTTGATGCGCCGACTGGCGGCAATATAAAAATCGATGAGCAGACAACAGATAACCTTTCTGACAAAGATCTGGCACATTTCAGGAATAAAAAGCTTGGCTTTATTTTTCAAAATTATCATCTTATTAATGATCTGAAAGTAACTGATAATGTAGAGCTGCCGCTTTTGTATCGCTCCAGTTCAGAAAAAGAAAGAAAGCTATTAGCAGCAGAAGCATTAGGAAAAGTTGGATTGAGCAATCGCCTAAAACATTTTCCGTCGCAATTATCCGGCGGACAAAAACAGCGTGTTGCTATTGCTCGTGCAATTGTAGGCAACCCTGAAATTATTTTGGCAGATGAGCCAACAGGAAATCTTGATAGCGCCATGGGAAATGAAGTGATGGATATTTTATTGCATCTAAATAAAACAGAAGGCACAACAATCGTGATGGTTACGCACGATGAGAACATGGCAAAGAGGACGCATCGTTTGGTGAGGTTGTTTGATGGGGCGCAAGTGCAGTGAGCAAATGTGAGAATGGCTCAACGTGAAAATGTAATTGGAGGAATGTTTTAACTAGCTCCGGTCTTCAGGCCAGAGATTAATAATAACAGTAATGTATAACCGAATTTCAGAAATCTTAATTCATAAATTTCTAAGCCCATGTTAAAAAATTATTTCAAAATAGCCATCGCAGTTTTAAAGCGAAGAAAATTTTTTACGTTCATCAGTTTGTTCGGCATCAGTTTCACGCTTACGATACTGATGGTGCTTACAGCGTTCATCGATAAAGTGGTGAACGATAAATATCCTGATAAGAAAAGAGACAGGTTATTATATGTGAACGGGATTGAATTAAGAGGGCCGCACGATAAGAACGGAACTGCGTTGTCATTTTATTTTTTCAGCCATTATGCGAGCACAATAAAAGGAATGGAAAAGATTTCTATTTCATCAAGATTCAATGGCACCAACACTTATGTGAATAATAAAAAAATCGCGCTCAATTATAAATATACCAACGATGCTTTTTGGGATGTGCTTGATTTCGACTTCATAGAAGGCAAGCCTTATAGCAAACAACAGGTTGATAATGGCGAGCTTGTAACTGTTATTTCAGAAGATATTAAGAAAGCATATTTTGGTGACGTCCTTTCAGTAGTAGGAAAATATATTGAAGCCGATAATGTAAAATACAGAGTGAGCGGCGTAGTAAAAAATGTGCCGATAACATTGTACATGATCTATAGCGATATTTATTTGCCTTACACTGTTTCAAAAACGGATGACAAGAGCAAATCTTATATGGGTAGATATACCGGAATATTATTAGCTGCATCAAAATCTGATGTGCCAAAGCTCCAGGATGAATTCGAACAAATGGTGAAGCGTTTGCCAATGCCGAGCAAAAATTATGATCAAATTTTTTGTCACGCCGATAATTTTATCACAGGTTATGTACGAACAGGCAACGAGGAATCATCTGGCGTAACGATTGCGCTTACTGCTATTGCGGTATTTGTTTTGCTGGTAATGTTGCTGCCAACATTAAATTTAGTGAACATCAACATCACCCGCATCATGGAGCGTTCCTCTGAAATCGGCGTCCGCAAAGCGTTTGGTGCATCTTCTAAAACGCTTGTGTACCAGTTCATCGTCGAAAATCTTATCCTCACTTTTTTAGGCGGCGCAATCGGAATTGTTCTTTCATGGATTATTATTCAGGTCATCAACAGCGCAAACCTTATTGATAATCTTGTATTGTCATTAAATATTACTGTATTGTTTTTTGCAATGTTGACTTGTATTGTTTTTGGTTTATTGTCTGGTGTATATCCAGCGTGGCGCATGTCGAGATTGAATGTGGTGAACGCATTGAAACAACAATAAAAAATGAGAATAAGTTTTATGGAGAAATTTTTTTTGTGCCGATCTGATTGCTACTATTGAGCATCGTTGCGTCGCACTCTTGTACAGTTGGAAATCTATTCAGTCCCGCCTGAGGCGGGATGCAAGCACCAAATAAAATGTAACATTCATTTATTAAAAATATTAATCAGCACATTATGTTCAGGCACTTATTTAAAATGATATGGAACAAAAAAAAGCAAAATGCTTTATTGATTTCTGAAATGTTGATTTCGTTTCTTGTGTTGTTTGCTGTGTTTTCTTTGCTGGTATATAATTATCAGAATTATAAAAAACCGATGGGGTTTGATTACGAAAATGTATGGGTGATAAATTATAATAATACTGTGAAAACAGATAATACAGATTCGCTTAATCTTTTTTATGAAACACTGAGGCAAACGATCAAATCAATGCCGCAGGTAAAAGAAATCAGTTTTGTGAATGACAACGTTCCTTTTTCGACAAACACCAATCAGTCAGGTTTCACCCATAACAAAAAACATGTCGATCATCTTAATTATCATCTCGTTGAAGATGGTTACTCGACTGTTCTGAATGTAAAAATGCTCGAAGGTCGTTGGTTCAATAAACAAGATATTGCTTCAGCAAATGAGTCGATTGTGATAAATAATAGTTTAAAGGAATTGATTTTTGGAAAAGAAAACGCAGCAGGAAAATTGATGGGCAACGACGATGATAAAATTAAATGGAGAGTTGTTGGTGTGGTGCAAGATCTGAAAGATAAAGGCGATTATACAAATGCAGGAATTGCAATCTATCATCGGGCTGATACCGGTTCGTTTCATTGGTTTGGGAAAATTTTAGTGAACGTGACTCCAAATGCTGATGCAACTTTTGAAAGCCATTTGTATAAAACACTTGCCAATGCAATGCCGAGTTCAAATGTAGAAATTGAACATCTTGCTGATAAAAGGAAAAACATAAATTACTTTGCGCTTGTGCCATTGATTGTGTTATTGATTGTTGCTGGTTTTTTAATGGTGAATGTTGCATTGGGTTTGTTCGGTGTGCTTTGGTATAACATTAATAAGCGAAGAGGAGAAATTGGTTTGCGAAGAGCTGTTGGTGCAACTGGAAAATCGGTTTCATCGCAATTGGTTTTTGAATCATTGATACTCGCAACATTTTCACTGATCATCGGTTCTTTTTTTGCTGTTCAATTTCCTTTGTTGAATGTATTTGATCTGCCCTCGAGTGTTTACATTACCGCGATTTTATTATCGATGATATTTATTTATTTGCTGGTGCTTATTTGTTCGCTATATCCCGGAAAGCAAGCTGCTGCTGTTTATCCGGCGGTGGCGCTGCACGAAGAGTAGGGGAGAGATGATAGATATGGGATTTGGGATACGAGATGCTTTAGGTGTGTCATACATCTTGAATCCCAAATCCCGGATCTCACATCTTGTATCTTATTCACCCCATTTCATAAAATCCTAACTTGCCTTCCTCATGATCCTGATTATTGATGATGATAATGCCGTAAGAACTTCACTGCTTTTGTTATTGCAGCAAGAAGGTTATGCTGCAAAAGATGTTGGTTCTCCGAACGAAGCAATTGCATGGCTCAATCATAATGAGCCTTCTCTTATTTTGCTTGATCTTAATTTTTCTATTGAAACATCTGGTGATGAAGGAATGAAATTGCTGAAACAAATCAGAAAAATTTACCCGGTTGTTCCGGTGATATTGATTACAGGTTGGGCAACCATCGAGCTCGCAGTAAAAGGCATGAAAGCAGGTGCGAATGATTTTATTAATAAGCCATGGAACAATAATTATCTGTTACAATCTGTACAAACATTACTCAATCTTCGCGAAAAGAAAACAGAAAAATTAAACCGAAATAAATTAGATGATCGTTATCAGTTCCAACAAATCATTGGCGAAGATCCGCAGATGCTTTCTATTTTAGAAACGATTGGTCGCATTGCTATAACAGATGCTTCTGTTTTAATTATTGGTGAAAGTGGAACAGGAAAAGAATTGGTTGCAGAAGCGATTCATCAAAATAGTTTGAGGAACAATAAACCTTTCGTGAAAGTAAATCTTGGAGGCATTTCCAGCAGCTTGTTTGAAAGTGAAATGTTTGGTCATGTTCGTGGCGCATTCACGGATGCGAAGAGTGATAGGATTGGTCGTTTTGAAATGGCGAATAAAGGAAGTATTTTTTTGGATGAAATTGGTGATCTTGATCAAAGCAGTCAGGTGAAATTATTAAGAGTGCTGCAGGATAGAACTTATGAAGCATTGGGAAGTAGCAGAACGAAAGTGGTTGACACAAGAGTGATATGTGCTACCAATCGTAATCTTCCGGAAATGGTTGCTAGCGGGCTTTTCAGAGAAGATTTGTTATATAGGATAAATCTCATCACACTTAAATTGCCAGCGTTAAGAGAAAGACCTGGAGATATTCCTTTGCTGGTTAATTTTTTTGTTGATAATCTTCGCGAAATTTATGCGAGACCAAATTTGTCTGTCACAGATAGTGCAATGAAATGGCTGCAACATTTGCAACTGCCTGGAAATATTCGTCAGTTAAAAAATCTTGTGGAGCGGACCATTTTAGTAACAAAAAAAGATTGGCTTGATGAAAAAGATTTTCAATCGCAGGTTGAAATTGCGGATAAGAAAAAAACAAAATTGCAATTGCCAGATATAGGAAGCCTTACACTTGAAGAAATAGAAATCCAGATGATCAGCAAGGCAATGGATTTTCATAAGAACCGAATCACGAAAGTCGCAAAATCATTGGGCATTACACGCAGCGCTTTGTATCGCAGGTTGGAGAAATATAATATACCTTATGATGAAGCTTCGGACTAAATATATTTTGTTTGTTGCCGTGCTGCACATCGTTGCGCTGGTATTATCTTATTTTATTTTTCAGGAGAACAAAGTCCTCTTCATTGCTTCTGAAATTTTTATTATCATTTCCATCGTTATTTCATGGCAACTCTACAATGAACTTATTCAGCCTTTGAAATTATTAATGCAAGGAACGGATGCTATTAAAGACAGAGATTTTAATGTAAAGTTTTTATTGACCGGAAAATTTGAAATGGATGAACTGATAAATGTTTATAACAAAATGATTGATGAGCTTCGCACGGAGCGCATCAAACAAGAGCAGCAACATTTATTTCTGGAGAAATTAATTTATACATCACCCACAGGCATTTTGATTTTGGATTATGATGAAAGCATCAAGCAGGCAAATCCAAAATCATTGCAATTATTAGAAGTTGAAGAAAAGGAAGTGATTGGAAAAACACTTGATGAATTAATACATCCTGTAATCCAAAAAATAAAGAAATTAAAATCTGGCGAAGCACAAACAATCACATTGAATGGAACATCCACTTATAAATTGCAGAAATCACATTTCATTGATCGTGGGTTTGCGAGGCAATTTGTGATGATTGAAGAACTCACTGCAGAAATTCTTGCTGCGGAAAAAAAGACGTATGGAAAAGTGATCCGCATGATGGCGCATGAAGTGAATAGTACCATCGGTCCTGTAAATTCAATATTGCAATCCACATTACAATCAAAACAAAATAGTGAGCCAATTGAAAATGCATTGCAGGTGGCGATGCAAAGAAATGATAACCTGAATTTGTTCATGCGCAATTTTGCAGACTTAGTTCGCATTCCCATGCCGCAAAAGAAACGAGTTGATTTAGTTGTATTGTTGAAAAGTATAGTTGAGTTAATGCGATTGAGATCAGGAGAGAAAAAAATAATTTTTCATCAGCAATATGATTCACCATCATTTTTAATCAATGCAGATGCTCAACAATTAGAACAAGTACTGATTAACATCATTAAAAATTCAATAGAAGCAATTGATGAAGAAGGAGAAATTATTATTATTACAAATTCGCGATCAAGGCAATTGATTATTCAGGATTCCGGCAAAGGGATTTTACCTCAATTTGAAGAATATCTTTTCTCTCCATTTTATAGCACAAAAAAAGATGGACAGGGAATTGGTCTAGCATTGATAAGAGAAATATTAATGAATCATGGGTTTGAATTTTCTCTAAAAACAATTCATGAAGGATTAACTGAGTTCAGAATAAGTTTTGAATGAGAGTGATGAAGAGGAATTACAATTCTCATGATGTCGCGACTCTGAACTATCATCTCAAAACTTGTATTAACTGAACATTTCCCTCACTTTATCAAAAAAGCTGCGATCGTTTTTATCAGGCTTTGGTTGAAAGTTTTGTGAGCTGCCCAATTTTTCCAACATGGTTTTTTCCTCTGCAGTAAGATTTTGCGGTGTCCAAACATTCACATGAATAAGCTGATCACCTTTTTCATAAGAGTTCACTCCCGGAAAACCTTTTCCTTTCAACCTGAATATTTTTCCGCTATGTGTGCCTGCGGGGATTTTAATTTTTGCTTTGCCATCAATCGTTGGAACTTCTAATTGTGTTCCGAAAGAAGCATCGGTGAAACTGATGTATAATTCAAAAGCAACATTCAATCCATCGCGATGAAGTTCTGGATGTTGTTCTTCTTCAATCAAAATTATCAGATCACCATTTGCGCCACCGCGCTCGCCAGCATTACCTCTTCCGCCAACACTCAATTGCATGCCTTCCTGAACGCCTGCCGGAATATCAATCGTAACAGTTTCTTCGCCATAAACTCTTCCTTCGCCTTTGCACACATTACATTTTGCAGTGATTGTTGTTCCTTCACCATTACAAGTTGGACAAGTAGTAACAGTTTGCATTTGCCCAAGAAAAGTATTCGTCACTCTTCTCACTTGTCCGCTTCCGCCGCAAGTGCCGCAGGTTTGAATGCTGTTTTTATCTTTCGCACCGCTGCCATTGCAAGTAGTGCAGCTAATATGTTTTTTTACCTTGATGTTTTTTGTAACACCTTTTGCAATCTCTTCGTAATTGAGTTTAATTTTCACTCGAAGGTTGCTTCCACGAACGCCTCTTGATTTTGTTCCGCCACCACCGCCTCTTCTTCCACCGCCAAAAAAACTTCCGAAAACATCATCACCAAAAATATCACCGAACTGACTGAAGATATCGTCAGTATTCATATTGCCGCCGCCAAAACCACCACGATTATTATTCATGCCGGCATGTCCATAGCGATCATACTGTGCTTTTTTATCAGCATCACTAAGCACTTCATAAGCTTCTGCAGCTTCTTTAAATTTTTCCTCTGAAGGCTTATCGCCTGGATTGCGATCGGGATGATATTGCATCGCCACTTTGCGATAGGCTTTTTTTATTTCATCAGCAGCGGCACCTTTTGCTACACCTAATATTTCGTAATAATCTCTCTTCATATCTTATTCCCCGAACGAGGAGCAATTTTTTATTTAATCAGATTGTAAATGCGCATTGCATTATTTTCCTATCACCACTTTTGCAAAGCGTATAATCTTATCGTTTAGATAATAACCTTTTTGTACGTCATCGATTACTTTCCCTTTTAAGTCCTCAGATGGAGCTGGAATTTCAGTGATCGCTTCATGTTTCTCCACGTCAAATTCTGTATGGAGACTTTCCATTTGCTTAAGACCTCTGTTTTGTAAAGTAGATCTTAATTTATTGAACACAAGTTGAACGCCCTCACGAACTTGATTGATATCATCACTGTTCTGCAATTGTTTTTCAGCGCGATCACAATCGTCCAGAACATCTAATAAAGAAGTGATCACTTCTTTCCCCGCAGTTTGAATCAATTCAATGCGCTCTCTTGCATTTCTTTTTTTGAAGTTATCGAACTCGGCAACAAGCCTCAGGTATTTATCCTTTTGTTCCTGAAGCTCTTCGCTTAATTTTTGAATTGTGTTTTCTTCCACTATCTCATCATTCAGAAAAGATGAGCCAGACATATTTTCATCTGAATTGATGCCTGATTCAGCTTCATCATTTTCATTCAAACCACTGAATGATTTCCCGTTATTTTTTATATCTTTTTCTTTCATCAGAAATGATTGTTTTATGTCTCTTATTAAAAATAGCCGCAAAGGTAAGGTAGTCAAGAATTTTGCCAAGGTTTTTTAAAGGACAAATTGTCTTGCAACCCTCTATTTTAAGCCTAAAACCACCTCGTTCTACTATTTTTGCAGCATGTTTAAAGTAATCCTGAAAAGTAAAATCAGCCTGCGCATACAAAATGGTCATCCGTGGATTTTTTCAAATGAGGTGGATAAGGTTGAGGGCGAAGCGATAGGAGGGGAGATTGTGGACGTTTTTTCGCACGATAAGAAATTTGTTGGAAGGGGATATATCAATCCAAAATCGCTGATTATTGTGCGGCTGCTGACCAGAGAAAGGGATGAAATGATTAATGAAGATTTTTTCTTCAGAAAGATTAATGAAGCGTGGGAATACAGAAAGAAAATTGGCTATACAGAAAATTGCAGATTGGTTTTTGGTGAAGCTGATTTTTTGCCGGCGTTGATTATCGATAAGTTCAACGATTATTTTGTGATACAAACATTATCGCTAGGAATTGATGTTTGGAAAGATGCGATTATAAAAGCGTTGAACAAAATATTTTCGCCGAAAGGAATTTATGAAAGAAACGATGTGCCTGTTCGTGAATTGGAAGGGTTGCAACAGCAAAAAGGATTTTTGTCAGAACCATTTGATACGAAAATCATCATCAATGAAAATGGGCTGAAATTTTATGTTGATATTGAAAATGGACAGAAGACGGGATTTTTTTTAGACCAGCAGGACAACAGAAAAGCGATTCAGCATATCGTTAAAGATACAGATGTTCTGGGCGCATTTTGTTATACGGGAAGTTTTGAAATACATGCGGCACATTATGGTGCAAAGAGTGTTCATGCAATTGATATTTCTGAAAATGCAATTGCGCAAGCTAAAAAAAATGCCGCACTGAATGGCTTGCAGAATATGAAGTTTGATGCAATAAATGCTTTTGATTTCCTAAAAGAAGCGAGCAAAGAAAATAAACAGTATGATGTTGTAATGCTTGACCCGCCTGCATTTACAAAGAGCAGAGAAAATATTGATAATGCAGTGCGAGGTTACAAAGAAATTAATTTGCGAGGAATGAAACTGGTGAAGAAAGGCGGTTTTTTAGTAACGTCCTCATGCACAAATTTGGTTAGCCCTGAAATGTTTTTGGATACCATTGAGATGGCTGCAAAAGATGCAAAAAGAAAATTAAGGCAAGTTGTTTTTCAAAGCCAATCGCCCGATCATCCAATCATAAAAAAATTAGAAAATACAAATTATCTGAAATTTTTGATTGTTCAGGTTTTATAGCTGTGAAGTATAAACGAAGATTATTTGTTAACCTGAAATTTGCCTGATTCGACAACTTGACCATTTCGGTCTTTGAGCTGGAAGATATAAATGCCGCGGGTGAAATCAGTTAAATTGATAATAGTTTTCGAATCCACTAAAGACTCATGTACTTTTCTTCCCATAAAATTAAAAACCTGAAATGAAAATCCTTTATCAGCTTCTTTTAAGAAATCAAATGTGATGACCGAAGTTGCAGGGTTGGGGTAAAATTTTACATGCTTGGCATCCGGTTCCTGTGAAGAAGCAGGCAGAGACTGGCTTTTCACCGAAAGGGTTGTCAAAAGGGTAATGAACAGTATGTAAAAAATCCTCATAGACGTGGGGTTTTTACAGTGCCAAAATAAACATATTATCTCAAAGTTACAAATAACCGTTTAAAGGCGAAAAATGTTTTATAATTGTTCTATAAATAGATGATTTAAGTTAAGCTAAAAATGAGGGCATAGCACTTTATATTTTGAACTGCTTTCCCTACTTAAAAATCCGATATAAGAAATAGAAAGTTCCACTCCGCCACGCCCCTGACTAACTGTTTTAAGCTCTGATATATTTACGTCATAACTTAGAGCAATAGAAACAGGGAGCATATCCAATTTTATGACCGGAATGAGTGCATCTTGCCATCTCAAAAATGCTCCAACACTCAAAGTATATTTAGGATCCTTGATATCATCTAGTTTATAGGAGTATAAAGCTCCTGCAATTGTTTCCTTAAAAGTGCCTTGCGTTGAATAATCGCCTTGTATTGTCATGAAAGAATTATCATCCATATTGACTTTCACTCCTGCAGAAAAAACATATTTTGGATCTAGCTCAATAGCATCAACATAAAATGAATTTTTTGGTCTGTTCAAATGGTGAAAAGCTGCGCCCACAAACATGCTGTTTTTTTGCTCTTCCCCAAAAGTTGTATTAAAGCTCATTCCAACACTTGCATCCCAATAATGAATATTTGCACTTGGGAATGTTTCCCCATCAGGTATCGAAGGGTTGAAAACGCCATTATTGTATTGATTGCTGGTTATCACTTTTGAGCGGTCGATTGTCTTATCTACGATGCCTCCCATAAAACCCAGCGACAGATACATTGTCTTTTCTTCACTTAAAGATTTATGATAGTTCAATGCTGGAAGAAATTCAGTTGTCGTTAACCCAACCGTCCCTGCTTTATCAAATAAGCACTGTAGGCCAGTAGTAATAAAATCGTTTCCCTGACCAATAGGCATTTTGTATTCTGCATTTAGCGAACCGGTCCTATAACCATCAGTTATACTATTCCATTGGTCGCGATAAACTCCCTGTACTCGGTAATCGCCTACAAAAATGCCAGCTAATGACGGATTGCGAAGCAAAGGAGCTTCAAAAAATTGAGAGAAATGCAAATCCTGGCAAATTGCCGATTGTGCCGATAAAATCAGCATTATAAAGGCAGTTAGAAATATTTTATATTGTTTGAACATTTTCATTCTTGCACATTTTATCTTATTAAAGCAACATTTCCATTATAAGCCACGACCTGTGAGTTTTCGCAGATTACTTCAATTGTGTATATATATACATCGCTTGGTGCTTTTTTGCCATTGAAATTTCCATCCCATCCATCTTGTTCAACGTTAGGGGAGAAATTCCTTTTTTCAAATACCAGTTGCCCCCAGCGATTGAAGACGCGCATAGACTGGATTGTGCTAAGGCCCTTCCCTTGTACGTAAAACCAATCGTTCATTCCGTCACCATTTGGAGAGAATGTATTTGGAACAAAAAGGTTTTTGCCATCACAAGTCACAATAATTCTTATACTATCTAGTGTTACACAACCGCCGCTGTTTTCGACCCTTATAGTATAAGTTGTATTGGTAAGTGGTGTTGCAATTGGAGATAAACAATCCCCGCATGTAAGACCTATAGTAGGTGACCAATTAATTGAATCAATATCCGATGAGCCAAGACCATTTATCTGGTAAGAAGTGCCAATTGGTATTGTTACTGGACTCGAGCCAAGGTTAATAGTTGGATATTTAAATACTGATACTTTTACTGATGCTGTATTCTTGAAGCAGAACAAGCTGTCTGAGCCAGTTACCTGATAAATAGTAGTTGTGTCAGGGCTTGCAAAAGGGTTAGCGATTGATGCACTGCTAAGGCCGTTAGCAGGAGACCATGAATAAACCTGTTCGCCTGAAGCTATCAACTGCACTTTTTGTCCCAGACAAATGGAGTCAGCAAGAGGTATCAGACTCATAGTGGCAGGTTGCACAACTGTCACCACAACGCTATCAATCGTTCCACAACCCAAAGCATTTGTTGATTGAACATAGTAGGTTGTAGTTGTGGTAGGCGTCGCTATTGGATTGCTGCATGCCGTACAGCTCAATGTTCCCGTATTTGGCGGCAGCCATGTGAATATTGCTGGTGATGTAGAAGATGATGCATGTAAGCTTGCGCTTTGCCCTAGACATATTGCTGTATCAGGACCTGCATTTGTAGTTGCGATTGAATCTATTTTAATAACTTTTAAAACAGTAGTTGAGCAATTGCTGCTGTTTGTAGCAGTAAGCTTAACGGTATCAATTCCAGGCACAGGGTAAAGTTGTGCTGCAGGATTTTGAACTGAATCAGTATTGCCATTGCCAAAATCCCAATGCCATTTAAATGCAGAAGTATCTGCAACTAAAATTACGCCCTGAAAGGTCATTGAGGCTGGAACGCATTTTTCCGCGTCCCCTGTAAGGTCTATGGAAGGACTGGCTACGACTTTAATAGCATTATTTACGATAACGAAATCCTGGCAATTACCCTGAACCGTTACTGTTAACTTAACTGAATATTGACCCGGGGCAGCGTAAAAATGTGAAGGATTTTGTGAAGTCGACGTTCCTCCGTCACCGAAGTCCCACAAATACCCAGTAACTGTCCCAACCGTAAATGACGAGTCAGTGAATTGAACAGACCCACTATTACAGAGTACGTTTTTGTCGGAAACAAATTTCGGTCTACTGCCATCTACTTTTATTGTATCGGTTCCAACAACAGGCACACTGCAGCCTTCTGAGTTTTGAAGAATAACTGTAGGGAAGGGATTGTCGTAAATACCTACAGAGTCATAGGTGAATGATACAAAAGGAACTGAGGTAGTTACGGAATGAGCATTGTCAAACAGCCATATATACTTCACTATATTATCACCGCTGGTAAGTGTAAAATTAACGGGGAGCATATGGCATGCCTCTAAAGGTGAGTAGCTTAACGCTCCATAAGGCCCAAGGATTGTAATTATTTGTGATGGGGCAGTTGAAGTACATCCACCATGGCTGGTTATAACGAGGTTCGCGCTATATGTCCCCGGGATTGTATAAAAATGGGTTGGGTTCACTAAATTGGAAATACCACCATCGCCAAAAACCCATTTTAATGACTGATAATAACTTCCGGTGAAAGTAAAGTTTACTGTCAACGGGGGGCAATTTGCAAATGTGTTGTCCAAGCTAAACGACGCATGTGGCGTATCCACTAAAATATTATAATTAGTAGCAGAAGCTGGACATCCATACTGATCAATAACGCTCAAAGATGCTTTGTAAGTCCCGATTGCGTAAATATGAGTTGGGTTAACTGTATTTGAAGTGGGGCTGCCGTCTCCAAAATCCCATGTGTATGTTAGGCCATAACCTTTTGAATTGTTTACAAACTGAATCGGTGAGCCTGGACAAGACATAGAATCGACTGTTGAAAAAAGTGCGCTTGGAAAAGCTACAGTAACCAAATTGATTTTTGCTACACTATCATAACAGCCCGAGGCATCAATGACTTTCAATGAAACTGTATATATGCCCTGTTTCGTGAAATTATGCGTAAATGGCGGTGCTGTAAAAGTTTGTACGGGAGTGCTGTCCCCAAAATCCCAAATCCATTGTTTGATTGCATTTACTCCATCGGTAGTTGTTTTGTCAATAAATGTTGCTGGAAGACCTGTACAGCCGACGGCGACAAGAGTTGAAAAATCTGCTTTAGGGCCACTGACATGAATGGCTATTGTTGGATCTAGTGGTAGCGAGTCCAGACATCCTGTTATCAGGGTCAAAACAACTCTGACTTGAAAAATCCCTGTTGTTGTATAGGTATGAATATTAGCTGATGAACCTGTTGTTACAACTGTTCCATCGCCATAATCTACCGTATAAGACCTAATTTGAGAAAAATTGATTTTATAAACACTTATTACTACGCTATTGTTTATGCAAATGTTTGAAACACTTGTAACATAAGCTCCACTGTCTTTTGCAATAAAAACTGATTTTGAATAGCTGTTTGTACAGTGAGAAGCGTTATTTGTTACAGTCAAAGTTGCTATATAACTGCTGTCTGCAACTGCGTAAATATGCGTTGTGCTCCCTTTTTGGGTCGAAGTGGTGCCGTCACCAAAATCCCAAAGGTATGTGTCGGCCCCTTTAGAACTATCATTAAATACGAAGACTGTATTATTATTTGAGCAACTGAATGTGTAATCAAATTTTGCTAACGGAGGGTTGACTATAATAGTTGTTTTTGCTGAATCATTACAGCCATTATTATAAGCTCTAAGCGTTACAATAAATGTCCCCGGTGCTCTATAACTATAAATAGGATTTTCGCTAGTTGAAGAATTGCCATCCCCAAAATCCCAAAGCCATGAATCTGGGTTGTTTGTAGTATGATCCGTAAATGTCACGGGGCTATTCGTACATACGGTAGTCGGTACAGCAGTAAAGCTTGGAATTGGCTTAATAGTCCCAACTTTTACGGTATCGATAATAGATGCAGTGCAGCCGCCATTTGTGGTTATTGCAACTTTTACATAATAAGTACCAGCATTTGGATATGAGTGAATTGGTGGATTAGCAGAAGTGGAAGTTGTTCCATCTCCGAAATCCCACGAGTAACTTTTTATTCCGTCAATTGCTGAATCAGTAATTATAGGAGAGAATAAAAACGGGGTACAACCACTGGAGTTTAATTTATTCAGTGATATATAGGGTTTTCCGTTTTGGACAAATTGCGTTTTTGATATCGATCCGCTACAACCAGATGCGTTGGATACCAATAAGGAAACTGTATAGGAGCCATATCCTTGATAGGTGTGAGTCGGACTTTGTAAACTAGAAGTACCTCCA
The DNA here is from genome assembly GCA_903927975.1 of uncultured Bacteroidota bacterium. Taxonomy (GTDB): domain Bacteria; phylum Bacteroidota; class Bacteroidia; order Chitinophagales; family Chitinophagaceae; genus Puia. The sequence continues at coordinate 14,691 of CAIYPC010000097.1, forward strand.
TCACCGAAGTTCCAGGACCAGCTACTAGCACCTGTTGATTGATCGCTAAAATTGACTGTAAAAAGTGAATCGCAACTTATAAGAGGTGAGCCTGTAAAACCAGCAACAGCAGGTGACAATACAGTTATTTGTTTGCTTATAGAATCAATACATGCCCCAAAAGTATTTGTGAGTTTTACCGTGTAAACATTTGGAGATGTATAAGTATGCGATGTGCTTACTGAAGGCGAGATAGGGCTTCCATCCCCAAAATCCCAACTTGAAATTGTTGGTGCCGGTGCAGATGAATTTAAAAAATTGACCAATGTGTTGACGCAAACACTATCGGGTGCTTGGAAGTTTGAAGTGACATTTCCTGCTAAAATTTGTGTGGGTACCGTTGTGCTATCAGAACACCCTTTCGAGCTTATCACAACTAGCTTTATAGGGTAACTTCCTGATGCATTAAAAGTGTGAGATGGACTTATTACATTACTGCCAGGGCTTCCGTCACCAAAACTCCATGAATAGGTTAGTGTTGAACCTGCAGGACCGGTTGTTGTATTATTTAAGTTAACCGTGATTGGTATTTTACATCCGGCAGAAGCAATGGTTTTGAAAGATGGTGAAACCCCATCAGGAATTTTAATATAACCAGATTTTACTCTTGTATTTGAACAACCATTCTTATCAATTACTTGCAATGTTACAGGAAAACCTGCTGCATTTGCCAAATCATATACATGCGGAGGGTTCTTTAAATTAGACGTGTCCCCATCTCCAAAATCCCATCGCCAACCTACGATGGTTGAATTGCTGGATGTTGATGAATCGCTGAAATTGGCATTTAGTGGAAAACAGCCAAGTGAATCATCAACACCAAAATTAGATTTGGGCGTTGCAAAAACGGTTATCAATTGAGTTGTTGTGCTTGCCCCGCCATTTATTGTCAAAGTAACTGTATATATTCCCGGTAGCAAATATGTATGGTTTGGATTTGAGGCTGTCGATGTATTATTGATAACATCGCCAAAAGTCCAGCTATCGCTTGTTGAGCCACTTGAAACATCTGCGAATATTACAGTTAAGGGAGCACAGCCCGAGGTCGGCGTAGCGCTTATAGCTGCAACCTGTGCATGCGCAAAACTTACAGTGAGAATCAGCCCGACAATAAGAGCAAGTAGTTTTCTGTTCAACTGGTGGTGTTTAAGGTTACCTGATTATTTTACAAAGTGCTTTTGCAAATTTTTTAGTTTTTGGTATAAATAATTCCTAGGGATTCTAATACCCTTTTGCTTGTGAATATCTCATTAACCCAAAAAATGATAAGCAAAAAAACTTATCATAGCCTAACGCGTATTAATACTAAAAATTGCTTTACTGCTAATTTTAAAAATGATTCTTGTGGATACTGTCCTTAACGTCAAAAAAGAAATTCAATTTTTGAATAGGATTGTGAAAGTCAAACGTAGAAGGGATAAAGTTTAAAAAGATTGGAGGATAAAGGAACAAAATATTTTCAATAATTCAAATCTATTTTACTAAGACTTTAAATTAATTTAATCCGCTGGAAAATGGCAGCGTTTATTTTTTTTGAAGCCTCAGATTTTCGGTTGAATCGCTAATGGTTGCATTTGCTACAACATAGTCTACCGAGCTGTCTGTTATTTTCCAAACACTGTTTAGCTTGTTCAAGGGGCTGGTTGCATTGGGAAAATTTGATGTAATGCTCCGATCGGGAATACTGGCTGACCATGTTCCGCTAATTGAAATGTTGTCTTTTGTTCCGACAACGGTGCCATCCTGCTTAAACTGAAAAACATAACCATCGAAAATTGATGATATATCAGCTCCGTTATTAGTGTATGTTTGAACATACCAAAGGCCGTTGGTAATAATTTGTATTGCAGCATTCTGCTCCTGTTGTCGCACTAATTTTTTGCAGGAAGAAATCGAAGTTCCGAGAACTAGAGCAAATAGGTAAATTTTTAGCTTCATAGTATATTATAATAACTCAAAATTTGAATATTTTACTGGCATTGTCAAGTGACTGATAATTATTTACGTTATATATCAATAATAAGTTTTTAGGAAACTTTGCTGCTTAATATTCTTCTTAACAATTTTTTTTCAGGAATATTGCTGAACATTACGAAATTAAATTCCATTTTGGTTGTATTTACTAAAGATTTGAGATCGGCTATGATTTTTATAAGCAAATTTCGCTCCCATTTAGTTAGCATAATTATCTTTTTTGCCCCTTTTTCGCTTTGTGCACAAAAGATAGATTCGATGATGAACGTATATGCCGAAAACTTTCCCCAAGAAAAAATTCATGTTCATTTTGACAAGAACATATATAATCCAGGAGAAACGATTTGGTTTAAGGCTTACATTTTTGCGGGAGCTTATCCATCATCGATAAGTAAGAATTTTTACGCAGAGCTATCCGATGCAAACGGAAATGTTCTGCAAAGAAAAGTTGCTCCTTTATTTGAATCAACAGCCGCAGGCAATTTTGACCTGCCCAAAAATATTGATAGCAAGCATTTACATTTTAGGGCTTATACTGCATGGATGCAAAATTTTGATACAGCTTTTATTTATGAAAAGGATATTAAAATCGCAATTTCAAAACCCGATTCTGCAAAATCAAGTCTGCAAAAAAATTACTATTTACAATTCTTTCCGGAAGGTGGCGAAATTGTTGCAGGTATGGACAACAATATCGCTTTCAAAGCAAATGATCAATTTGGCATTCCTTATAATGTTAAGGGCATAGTTAAAAATATTGCAGGCAAAGAACTGATCTCATTCGCTTCCCTTCACGATGGTATGGGAAGTATCATTTTGTCGCCCGACCAAAATGACTCATTATATGCAGTTTGGAAAGACTCCACCGGTATGGAACATACAACCTCATTGCCCTCAGTTAAAAATGCGGGAGTCGTTTTAAGAATCATTCCAGCAAATAAAAAAATATTATTCAGTGTTGCAAGATCGCCTGAAAAAAATATAGACAATAGTCAGCTTACTATCATTGCGCACATGCATCAACATCTGGTTTATAAAGCTAAAATAAATCTGCAGGAAAATTTTATGAGCGGAGGTTCAATTCCTGTCGATCAACTGCCATCAGGCATTTTGCAGGTCACTGTATTCAATTCAAGTGATTTGCCAATTGCAGAAAGAGTTGTATTTGTAAACAATCATGAGTTTGAGCTTAATGCTGATGTCTTGGTGGCAGTAAAAAATACCTTGAGGCGTGGTAATAATGTAATAGAAATAAATATACCGGATACACTTCGCACCAATCTATCGCTGTCTGTTACCGATGCCTTAGCTGATGGGATTGTTGCTAACGACGACAATATTATTTCGAGATTATTATTTACGGGCGATTTGAAAGGCTATGTATATCAGCCATATTATTATTTTTTAAACAATTCTGATAGCATTGCCCGATTTCTGGATTTGGTAATGCTTACTCACGGATGGCGGAAGTTTAAGTGGGATCAGTTGGCAAGGGGGAGAGTGCCTGTAATAAAATTTGCGGATCAGGATCATCTTGCTTTGAAAGTGGAAGTATTGGGTGTGGATCCCTCTCGAATTGCAAAAGAAGAATCATTGAACGTTATACTGAGAAAAAAAGATTCAAGCACACAGATATATCAGGTGCCCCACATATCAGGTTCAAAATTTGGAGTGAACGGGTTGTTCTTTTATGACACTGCAACTGCATTTTATTCTTTCAACATAAACCGCAAGCTTTCCAATGAGGCTGCCGTTACTTTCAATACAGGACTGCTTCGTGAATATAGGAAAGTGCGGCCCTTAACTCTTACAAATGATATATGGGCATTAACTGATTCTTCCCTTTTAAAGCGCAATCGTTTTTTTGTAGATCAGGCAGCGAAATATGCCTTTGCAAATCAAAAGGTAAAAACGCTTGAATCAGTAACTGTAATTGGAAAAGCAAAAACAGAAACACAAAAGCTCGATGAAAAATATACATCGGGGCTTTTTGCCGGTGGCGATGCTTATTCTTTCGATTATTCAACCGATGTGTTTGCTCAATCGAGCATCGATGTGTTCAGTTATTTACAAGGTAAAGTTGCGGGTCTTCAGATTGTTACGGGAGGTGCATCTCCTTCCCTTCAATGGCGCGGTTCAACGCCAAGTTTATTTTTGAATGAAATGCAGGTCGATGCATCTGCATTACAAAATATTTCTGCTTCTGATATTGCATTAGTTAAAGTGTTCCGCCCTGGTTCCATGATGGGGTTTGGAGGGAGCGCGGGCGGAGCGATTGCTGTTTATACAAAAAAAGGGCAGTCCAGAACTGATGATGCTGGTTTTAAAGGTCTTGACAGAACTCGGATTATTGGTTATTCTGTAATGAAAGAATTTTATTCTCCAGATTATCTTAATCTTAATACTTCAACTGATTCTGAAGATACGCGTACGACACTATTCTGGAGACCGTTTATACTAACGGACAAGGATAACCGAAAAACAACAATCAAGTTTTTTAATAATGATATTACGAAAGTGATGAGAATTGTGCTTGAGGGGGTAAATGAAGATGGAAAGGTTGTAAGAGTGGAGAAGATAGTTCAATAAAAGCTATAAAAAAATACACAAAGGCACAAGAAATACAAAAGACAAGGAACAAGAAGTACAAGAGACGAGGCGCAAGCCTTTTGTGCGACATTAAAATTATCAGACACCTCTTGTGCCTTGTATCTTGAACTTTGCTACTTGCATCTTTACCTGGCGGAATCCTTTAAGACTCCCATTTGTTTTAGCTCAGTGATTGTTATTGTTGGCAACTGCTCGCCCATTTTCATTTTCTCAACCACTTTATTGCCGACTAACAGAGCATCTTCTTTTGTACTGAAACTTTTCTGGCCTATAACTGCAGGGATAATAAGCTGCCGTATATATGGTTTGCCATTTGCTGAGATTTCATAGCCCCAGCCAGTGGTTGTCTCAATTGCTTTTACCTGTATAAAAACGTACTTTTGCTCAGTTTTGAGCTGGCTATAATAAGCCATATAAAAGAAAATTCCCAGAACAATTATTGTTCCGGGAAGTATAAGTTTTTTTAAAAACATTTATTAGTCTTGTTGATTATAAGCTTGATCTGGTTTCCACTCGTCAAAATTAGCGAACGCTGATGAGCCTGAAGTGCCAAGCCCAACAAATCCACGGTTTTCGACTGAAAATCCTACTGCGCCTGATCTTGAAGCCCTTTCGTAAGAAGTCTTTTGATTCCAAAGATCGGTGCTAAAATTATAAGCCCAGGTAGTTGGTCCGGCAGATCCTGTTGTAATATAGGCTCTGTCACCACCACCATCACTTGTTGTTCCCGTCATAACAAAGCCAACTGCGTTATAGCGAACGATGCTGATATAGCCGTCATCATAAGAATCGGGACTATAGTTGGATATGTGCCTAAGCGCCGTCCATTGACTAGTATCTGGTTTGCTAGGATCAAAAACAAAGAAATCATTGAGTGCTGTTCCGCCAGTGCCGAGACCAGTTACTAAATATCCCTTATCATTATAAGTAAAGGCAACTGCCTGCTCTCTTTTACCTCCAGGGTAAGTTGAAATTTGAGTCCATTTATCAGCGACTGGATCATATTTCCAAAAATCATTCAAGGGATCAAGACCATTGTTTCCTGTTCCAACATATCCAAAACCATATTTATCCAGCCCAAAACCAACTGCATTCAACCTTGGCTGAGGTCCGTTATTCACATCTCCAAGAGGCGCAACCGATTTCCATGTGTTAGCTACCGGATCGTATTGCCAAAAATCGCTGAAATAATTATAGCCATCATAACCTGTTCCCACATAACCTTTGCCGCCTACAGCAAAAGCAACTGCAGAACTTCTTCCTGCAGAAGAAGCATTAGTTGCAACCTGAAACCAGGTTGTTCCTGCAGGGTCAAAACTCCATAAATCGTTATAACGGGTATTTCGGTTATCAATACCAGTTCCAACATAGGCTTTGTCGCCTATAACAAAAGATACGGCTTCAGTTCTCGCAGTTCCTCCAAAATCTCCAACAATAATCCAGTTCCCGTCTTGTGTTGGGTTAACAGAAGTTTTGCTGCAAGAAGATAAGGCAACAGCAAGCACAGCCAGATGCAATAATGAAATGTGAAAACGCTTCATGGTTTTATTAAAATTTTGCGCTAAAGTATTAGATAAGGTTGTGTTAAAATAGTTAAAATGTATTTTTATGCTATAAAAATCTACAAGCCCTCACATTTGATAGATAAAAAAGAGTTGCAAATATATAGGAATTTTATAAACAGCGCATGTTTGTTTGAAATATGTAATTTTGTATGGTCTAAGCAAAGAGC
>CAIYPC010000098.1 GCA_903927975.1 uncultured Bacteroidota bacterium
GAGTTGTGAGTTGTGAGTTGTGAGTTGTGAGTTGATTGCGCCGCAAGATATAGCTTGTGAAAGTTAAAAACTCAATGTTCAAATAAAGGAAGATTATTGAAATTGAAAGCTAAATTTTGGAACTGTATTTCACTTGATTATTGAATATTGAATGTTTTTCAAAAAATATCTTCCAGCTCTTTTAGTGAATGCACCATATATGTGGGTTGCAGTGAAGGCGATTGATTGATATGATTCACATAGATTTGATCGATGCCCGCATTGATAGCTCCCAGAATATCTACATCAATGCTATCGCCAATCATAATGCTTTCTTCTTTTTGTGCGCCGGTTTTTGAGAATGCGTAATCAAAAATTTCTTTGTGCGGTTTTAAACTGTTGGAACTTTCTGATGTTACTACTTCCTTGAAATATTTATCAATACCAGAATTTTTTAATTTGCTATGCTGCGTTTTTTCAAAACCATTGGTGATCAAATGAAGCTGATATTTTTTGTTCGATAAATAATCTAGTATTTCAACTGTATAAGGAAACAATAATTTTCTTGTCGGCAACAGATCAAGAAATACATTCCCCATTTCCCTTGCTAATTTTTCATCGCCAATTTTGAAATCGAGCAACGTGAGCCACATTCTTTTCCATCGCAGTTCATCCACTTTTATATAGCCATTGCGATAGCGTTCCCATAGTTTATCATTATGAACAAGATAATTTTTATGGAACATATCAAAATCATGAACGCCTTTTTCTTTCAGATTAAGTGTAATATAGATTTCACTCAGTGTCAATTTGCTGTTCGCATCAAAGTCCCAAAGCGTGTGATCGAGGTCAAAGAAAAGATGCTTGTATTTGCCCCTAGCCACTAAAGGGGAATTTTGAGATTCCATGATTAAAAAAATTGTTGTGTAATTTGCAACTTCTATATGAATAAAAAAATAACGGGCAACATTATTATTACTGGTGCGTCTCGTGGACTTGGCAAAGCAATTGCTGAAAAGTTTGCTGAGAATAATCACAATCTTTATCTGTCTTCACGTAATGAAATGGCATTGTATAAAACCATGGAAGAATTGCAAACAAAATTTCCATCTATAACAATCAAAGCAAAGCCATTTGATTTGAGCAAAAGTGAAGAAGCAAAAGCAATGGGAGAATGGATATTGAGCTTGGGGATTTCAATTGATATCTTGATTAATAATGCAGGAAATTTTCTTCCTGGCAATGTGCATGATGAAAAAGAAGGAACACTAGAAGAAATGATAAATGTGAATTTATATAGTGCTTATCATTTAACAAGAACACTGCTGCCAAAAATGATGAAGCAAGATTTTACGACTGGATCACGAGGACATATATTCAATATGTGTTCCATCGCATCGCTGAAAGCATATGGTAATGGCGGTTCTTATAGCATCAGCAAATTTGCATTGGCAGGTTTCTCAAAAAATTTACGTGAAGAAATGAAACAGCATTTTATAAAAGTAACGGCTGTTTATCCCGGTGCGGTTTATACTGATTCATGGATTGGCAGCGGGATTGATGAAAAACGAATAATGGAGGCGAGAGATATTGCAGATATGATATTTGCATCATCGCAATTATCGCCGCAGGCAACGGTGGAAGAAATAATAGTAAGACCGCAGTTGGGAGATTTGTAGAGAATTGAGAAGTTGATTGGTTGAATGGTTGAAGAGTCGGAGCATGTAGAGGCGTAGCCTCGGCGCATATTGTAGCAACGGATTTCAATCCGTTGGAAAGGAAAAGAATATTCAAAGACGAGTTGCAAAGCAGAATAATCAGTTCAATCAGACAAATAAGGCTAAAATCTTGGTCCAGACAAAAGCAATTCTTAACTGCGTTTTAACCCATCAATTTTTATATTTGCAATAATAGATGAGAGGAATATTGTTATGGATTTGTCACGAATAAATTTTAAGGCTATCGTTCGAATTGTACTTTTCCGTTTTACTGCTTTTGTGTTTTTGCTTTTTTTCGCCGGCTCATTAATGGCGCAACAAATTAAATTCACTACAATTATAA
>CAIYPC010000099.1 GCA_903927975.1 uncultured Bacteroidota bacterium
AACAATTGCAAATCTTCCAATTGGGTTTCTTCTGCTGCGTTTAAATTAATTTTATGCTTACTGTATTCTTCCAATTGCTGCCAATATGAATCATCATTTGTTTCGCGATCTTGCTTTTCGGCCATATTCTCCAACTGTTGTTCCTGCTCAGGCGATGGTTCATTATTCTGAGCATGAACATTAATGCAAAGACTTATAAAGAATAATATGAAAAGAATCTTCTTCATTTGATCATCTATTCTTTTTTATTAAATTGATAGATGAGCAGCAAACCGGGCGTGAAACCCAATTGTGGATGATAACTAACGGCAATGTCCATCCTAAATGTATTCAATAGAAAACCCACCCCCGCATAAGGCGATGATGATTGTGTTTCAATACCCGCTCTTGCAAAAAACTGTTTCGCAAACATATATTGCAAACCTGCATTCACATTCACAGTTTTGTTTTCTTCCTTTACAATTTCAGCACTGATAAAAACTTGTTTCGATGCTTCATAACCCGCACCAACCGTAAATATCGAAGCCAATTTTTCATCTGTGTTCTTGCCAAATTTTCCGCCGACGGGATTATATACATGCAATCCAAGATGAAGTTTTTCAGTAAGGTGAAACATCGCTCCCATTTCAAAATTCACAGTGCTTTCGCTGCCATAGCCTGCTATCCTTATGTTGTAATAATTAAACTGCACGCCGATATCGACAATCCTTCCTAAACTTTTGCCATAAGCAATGCCAAGCTGCGATTCATTATAATCGCTATAACCAAAATAATTTGTCTGAAATCCAAAACTGCCTGAACTGGTTGGCAGGGCAAATGCCAAAGAGTAAAAACTGGTCTCTTTCAACAAAAATTTTTGCTCGCTATAAACACCAACGCTTGGGCTTTTAAGTGCGCATAATGCCGCTTGATTATCGGTAAATGAAAAAATATCTGTAAACTCTTTGCTGTAGGTAGCTGCATGTACATAGTGCGCCTGAATGGGCGAATGAATAGTTTGCGCCAGACATACAGATGAAATAATGGACAAGGCTAACTGTGCGAATATTTTTCTCACTCAGTTAATTTTGGGGCGGAAGTTATACTGATAAATAATTTTCAACAATACCCTGTTAGTAGTAGGTTTTTGAAATTTTATTCACGCTGAACATTACCTTTGCGCATGCAAATTTTAGACGGGCAAACAACATCGCAGGCAATTAAAGACGCGCTGAAAATTCAGGTGGCGCAACTGATAAATGAAGGAAAAAAAGTGCCGCATTTGGCTGCAGTGCTAGTTGGCAATAACGGTGCAAGCGAAACTTATGTGGGTGCAAAAGTGAAAGCATGTGCGGAAATCGGTTTTAAATCCACGCTCATCAGATTAGAGGATGACATCAGCGAAAACAAATTGCTCGGTGTTATTGAAGATCTCAACAATAATCCAGAAGTTGATGGCATTCTCGTTCAACTTCCGTTGCCAAAACATATTTCAGACGAAAACGTGATAAATGCAATCAGCGTGGCAAAAGATGTTGACGGCTTTCACCCGATAAGCATCGGGCGTTTGGTGCAGGGACTTCCTTCTTTCGTGCCTGCAACGCCACATGGCATTATGCTTTTGCTGGAGCATTATAAAATAAATACAAAAGGCATGCATGCTGTGGTGGTTGGTCGAAGCAATATCGTTGGAAGACCAATGAGCATTTTGCTTAGCAGTAATACAAACCCTGGTAACTGCACCGTTACCATTTGTCACTCGCACACAAGAAATTTAAAAGAGATCTGTTTGCAGGGCGACATCATTGTAGCGGCACTTGGCAAGGCAGAATTCGTTACTGCTGATATGGTGAAAGAAGGTGCAATTATTATTGATGTTGGCATCACACCCGTTGTTGATGCGAGCAAAAAAAGTGGCTTTGCATTAAAAGGCGATGTGAAGTTTGATGAAGTGGCGCCGAAATGCAGTTTTATCACGCCCGTTCCAAAAGGCGTTGGCCCAATGACAATTGCAGCGCTGATGAAAAATACTTTCAAAGCGTGTGTGGAGAATAATTAGCTGCGAGTTGAGAGCTTTGAGCTGCGAGAAATGAAATTTCGGACTGCTTTTCCATCTTTCAAATTCTCCGCGTATCTCTGTCTATCTCTGCATTCTCTGTGTCCATTTTCTTTAAAAATTAATGAACTTTGCCATCCATGCAAATAACAACTGAAAATAAAACCCAATCGCTTCCGGTAATGGAATCTTTCTACACCATCCAAGGCGAAGGGTTTCATCAGGGCAGGGCTGCTTATTTCATTCGCCTTGGCGGTTGCGATGTCGGCTGCGTTTGGTGCGATGTGAAAGATAGTTGGGATGCAAGCAGGCACCCACAGAAAACGATTGATGAAATTGTGGAGAATGCGAAGAGAGAAGTTGGAAGTTTGGAGTTGAGAGTTGAGAGTCGAGAGTTAAGAGTCGAGCATCGGCAGTCGGACATCCAACAACGAACATCCAACATCGCTATTGTCACCGGCGGAGAACCATTAATGCACGATTGTGGCGAACTCACAAAAGCATTGCACGGCGCAGGTTTCAGAACGCATATAGAAACTTCAGGTTCGCATCCACTGAGCGGCGATTGGGATTGGATATGCTTTTCTCCAAAAAAATTCAAAGCACCATTGCCCGAAATTTTAGAAGCCGCAGACGAATTGAAAATCGTCATCTTTAATAAAACCGATTTCGAATGGGCTGAAAAATATGCAGTGCTTGTTTCTCCAAAATGCAGGTTGTTTCTTCAACCTGAATGGAGCAAGTCATCAATTGTTACGCCATTAATCATCGATTACATCAAACAAAATCCTCAGTGGGAATTTTCTTTGCAGTTGCATAAATACATTCATGTGCCGTAGGCGATGTGTGATTTTTGAGCAATGCAAGTAATAAAAGCTGTGAGCTATTAGCTACGAGCTGTAAGCAAAACCGTTCGAAACTTAAGGATCGTTGCTCAAGAGTTTCAACAACAGTAATGTATAACCGAATTTCAGAAATCGTACATCACACATCAAAAATCGTACATCCTACAGGTTTCCTTTCTTCAACTCACTAACAGCGTAATCGCAGGCGCGTGCGGTAAGCGCCATGTAAGTGAGCGATGGATTTTGACATGCGGCTGATGTCATGCAGCTACCATCTGTTATAAAAACATTTTTCACATCGTGCATTTGATTGAAGCCATTCAGCACAGATGTTTTTGGATCTTTCCCCATACGCACTGTTCCCATTTCATGTACTGCAGTTCCGCCCGGAGTATTATAGTTGAATGTTTGAATGTTCTTAAAACCGGATTTGCTGAGCATTTCGGCTGCACTTTCCTGTATATCTTTTTTCATTGCGTTTTCGTTCTCGTGATATTCGAAATCTATTCTTACTAAAGGCAATCCCCATTTATCTTTTTTGTTTTTATCAAGGGTGATTTTATTATCAAAATATGGCAAGGTCTCGCCCCAGGCTCCCATCCATACGTTCCATGGACCGGGAGAAAGAAGTCCCTTTTTAAAATCCTCGCCAAAACCCGCGGATAAAGATTGTGCCCGCCATCCCATACGGCTTCCCATGCCCTGAAAACCGAAGCCCCTCAGGTAATCACTTCGTTTGGTTTTTTCATTGATGTTCCTAAAGCGTGGCACATAAAAGCCAGCCGGCCTTCGACCATAATAATATTCATTTTCAAATCCATGGTATTCACCGATGGCACCTGATCCAATAAAATGATCCATTAAATTATGGCCAACCTGTCCGCTGCTGTTGCCCAATCCTTCGGGAAATTTTCTGGAAACAGAATTTAATAAAATAGACGCAGTGGCAATGGTGGAGGCATTTACAAAAATAATTTTGGAAAAATATTCAGTAATAGTTTTTGTATTCGAATTCATTACCCGCACACCGGTTGCTCTATTTTTTTGTTCATCGTAAATAATTTCCGTTACGATTGAATCAGGAAGCAAAGTCATATTGCCGGTTATCGCAGCAGCCGGAAGTGTGGCAGCATTGCTGCTGAAATAACCGCTGAAGGGGCATCCCCGATCACAGAGATTGCGAAACTGACAAGGGCCTCTCCCATTCCATCCCTTTGTTAAGTTTGCAACACGAGCGATGGTAAGGATCCTGTCATCATAGTGTTCTTTTATTTTGCCTGAAAGGTAATCTTCTATGCAAGTCAATTCCATCGGGGGAAGAAATTGTCCATCGGGCAAATGTGGCAATCCTTCTGCTTTGCCGCTGATACCCGCAAAATTTTCAACATAATCGTACCATGGCGCAATATCACGATAGCGAATAGGCCAGTCAACTGCAATGCCGTCTTTTGCGTTCGCCTCAAAATCAAGATCACTGAGGCGATAGCATTGTCGGCCCCATGTTAGTGAACGCCCACCCACCTGATAACCTCTTATCCAAAAAAAAGGCTTTTCCTGGATGTATGGGTTCTCTTTATCGTTTACAAAAAAGTGTTTATTCCCTTCATTATAGCTTGTGCTTTGAATAGGATTCTCTTCCTGATCTTCTACCGTATTGGCTAAGTGATGAGGAAATTCCCAAGGGTTTTTGAAAGCAGTATCATAGTCTTTGATGTGTTCAACGTTTCTGCCTCTTTCAAGCACAAGTGTTTTCAAGCCTTTCTCACATAATTCTTTTGCAGCCCATCCGCCACTAATTCCCGAACCAATTACGATGGCATCGAAATCATGTTGTGTTTTTATATTTTGGTTTCCTTGTTTCGGATCGCCCATAACTTTTGTTTAGTTTGTAGCCCAAGCAGGTTGACCTTGTTGCAAAGGCATGCAGCCGATAAATTTGCCTGGAATAGGAAGGTAAGAAAGGCCTTTGGTCGCCCCAATTTCTGATGTGCAATAACCTTCAACAGTGAGGCGCTTTAAAGTTGCAAAAAAAGATTTACCAAAAAAGCGATCTTCAACTTTCCCCATAAAGCCATTATTCGACTTACCGCGTTCTTCAAAATGCTTCAAGGTTTGCAGTTGCTGCTGTAATGAGCATTGTTCATAAGGTTTATCAAAAGAAGAAGAACAATAACGCTCAAGTTCTTTAAGACCATCAATAAATTTATTTTGCGCTTTTCTTTCAACGCAATCTTTAATCATTTTGATAATGAACTCATCGACAGCGGCATCTTTAGCACCAGGTGTGTTTGTAGCAGGTATTATTGTTTCAGCCAATGCAGCAATTAGCTGTTTATGCTTTTCAAGATATTCAAAATCCGGGCCTTTGTTCCAATCATACAATTTATAGCCTGAGTAAGTAGCAATGGCACCGGTTCCAATCAATAAGATACGAGCAATAGCTTTGCGTCTCTTCATCTAAAAAAATTTCATGCTAAAATTAATAAAGATGATCTGATTTATGATATATGAATTATGATGGAGGATTTGTAAGATGTTAGCTTCGAGCTATTATCTCTTAGCAATCAGAACAAGTATGAATAAGGGAAGATTGAAATGAATAATGAATACGGGAACAAAAGAAATCAAACATCACACATCATAAATCGTACATATTACTGGACTCCATTTTTATCAACTGCCAAAACGCTTTTTGCGCCAAGGTCGCGTGCAATGCGCATCACAGCAACCACATCTTCAACGGGCACTGATTTATCTGCATTGATCACAATAGCAGGCTGATCGGGTTCTTTGGCAAGAAAAGGCTGAAGGCGTGTTCTTAATTCAGCAAGTGTGACTTTTGTTGTGCCCACATAAAACTGTTTGTTCGCATCTATTGACACAACAACGGTTTGTTTTGATTTGGTATCGCTTTTTGATTTTGGCTGCGAAAGCTTGATCACATTGGGGTTTGCCAAAGTTGAGACAATCAGGAAAAACAAAAGCAAAATGAAAAGAATATCGTTCAAAGGCCCAGTGTGCACTTCACCTTCGTCTTTATGTCTGTTTCTTAAATTCATATTTTCAACATTTCAACTATTCAACTTATCAACTATTCACGCCTATCTGGTCGGTTCCTGAAGAATATCAATAAAATCAGCGTTTGCAGCTTCCATTTTGTTAATTACTTTATCAATCTGAGAATTGAGGTAACGGTAACCCACATACGCAATAATACCGATAATCAATCCCGAAGCAGATGAAATCATCTTCACATAAATACCACCAGCAATATTTGAGATGCTGTATTCGCCAGTAGATGCAATGCTATAAAACAATTGGAACATACCTGCAATTGTTCCAAGGAATCCGAATAACGGTGCTATATAACCGATAACGGAAAGTATGGAAACATTTCTTTCCATTTTATATAGCTCAAGCTTACCAACGTTCTCCATGCTTCTTTCGATCACGTCAATTGGTTTTCCAATACGCTGAATGCCTTTATCAATAATTTTTGCGATTGCATTGTTGGTATTTTTCGCGAGGCTACGTGCCGCTGTAATATTGCCTGTTACAATATGATCACGGATGATGTTCATAAAGTTCTCATCTGATTTGGAAGCTTTATTAATAGCCATCAACCTTTCAA
>CAIYPC010000100.1 GCA_903927975.1 uncultured Bacteroidota bacterium
CATCCGTTTTTTTCGATGATGCAATAATGTCAATACTTCCTTTGTCAGTAAATTTTATCGCGTTTCCAACAAGGTTAAATAATATCTGCTTAAAGCGATAGACATCACCGTTAATTGTCAGGCTTTCATTAAAGTTTGTTTGCGTGTTCAATGCAATCCCTTTTTTTTCAGCCTGAAGGCTATAAGCCAATGCTACTTCTTCAATGGCGTTTTTTAGATTGAATGGCTCTTTATTAAGAGCCAATTTTCCCGCATCTAATTTTGAAAAATCGAGAATGTCATTTACTGTGTGCAGCAAATGATTAGATGAAACTTTTATGGCATTGAGAAATTTTCCGTTTTGTCCGCTATTTTCTGTGTTTGCAATCTGTTCGGTGAAACCCATAATAGCAGTGAGCGGCGAACGGATTTCATGGCTCATGTTGCTCAGGAATCTTCCTTTCATCACCGCCAATTTTTCTGCGCTTGTTTTTGCCGCAATAATGGCTTCTTCATATTTATTTGTTCTGTAAATATTATAAACAAGCAGCCCGATTAACACAAGAATACTTAGTAAAGAGAAGAAGGTTATTTTTTCGATTGCCTGTTGGGCATCGTCAGCTTTTGCTATTGTCTCTTTTTTTCTATTTCTATCAACTTCCTCTTTTTGTTTGACCAGGGCATTTATTTTTGAATCAATCTCTGACATCATTGCCAAATTTGATTGAGCAAGATCTGTTTCTTTCGCACTTAATTTTTGTCGTATGGAAAGCTGCTTATTTACCGATTTCTGATAATAATTTTTTACCTGAGAAGAGAGATTATTCATGGTGGAATCTGTGACATGTTGCACACTATCAAGATAAGTTTTTTCTTCAGCGGTTCCTTTTATTAACTGTTTACTTTGTTGTGAATTATCCTTATTAGAAAAAAGAGATCCAAGTTTTTTAAAAAAACCTTGCTTGGGTTTGTTTGTAGAAAGCTTTACGGTATCTGTTGAATTTGAAAAGAAACTTTTGAAAAAGGATTTATCCATTAAACCAATTTCATGGGACCGTTAATGGTTAAGATGGTAAATGTATGGTCCGCGTCATTACCGATTGAATCAGAAAGTATTTTCAATTTTTTAATGGCATCATACACAACCATTTTAAATTCTACATTTTGTTGAATTTTATTTGAAAAATCTTTATCAAAATCACTTAGTTTATTGCAATAATTAAGTGCGCTGTCAATATTGTTAATGAATGCACTTCTTTTATCGTTATCTGGGGAATTGATATAAATGCGATAATGGTTTTCTGCTGCAATCAATTGCTCATTACAATTGCGCAAAAGAATAATGCTCGAGTCTTCTTTTGAAAGCTCGCTTACAGAATTGTTAAGCGTTGAAATGTTTTTGAGGTTCAGGTAGCTAAGAAAAAAGATGGTGAGCAGCACCACAAGGCATATAATGATTACAATGAGGCTTGATCGGGAAAGAAGGTTTTTCTTAGACATAAGGTTTGTAGGTATAAACGAGTTGCGAAATTAAATATTTTATTGGGATATCACAAAAGTCAAACAATCTTCATATTTATATCAAATTCTTTGAAATGCTAATCAAGTTTGTTAATTCTATCAGACATTGCCCTAAAGCAGTCCCATGGCGTATTTGAGATAGGTGTCTGATTTTGAAGACTTTCATAATAACCTTTCAGGAAGGAGTCAGTGCGGAACCATGTTGTCTCCATCACCCCTAAAAAGCGTTCCCTCATTTCAGGTGTCGATTCTTTTCTGAAATTTGCCATATCATTCACCTGCGAAACCGCGGTGGAAGGATCTCTCCAAGGGCAAGTGATCACTTTAAATCCCTTTATTGCGAAATATGGGGCTATTTTATCAGCACGCTCATAATGCCAATCGCAAATCACCACATCTTTTGGTATCATGTCAATGGCAAGATAAGTATTATCATAGCTCGCTTCCCACATGCCAAGCCCCGTTGTTTTGCCGTCAATTAGCCGATCGCCCCAAATCCATAATGTTCTGTTATTTTTTGCAAGATGGTCATGCAGTGCTTTCACCTCGCCTGCGAAAAGTTCAGCTTTGCTTTTTCCCGCACAGCGCTTGCATTTGTCATCTCCAATAAAAAAAAACTTCATCCATGCCGCCATGAAAAATATCAGATTCAAATGCATCACAAATTTCATCAATCACATCAAACAAAACTTTGTGCAATTCAGGGTGAAGAGGGCAGTAGCTTTTGCAATATAAATTGTCCGTGTTGGGCCATGCGTATTTTACCGGCATTTTTATATCGGGTGTTTCATCAAATTGCGGATAGACTTGCAACAATTTACCAGTTCGGTTTGCCCACGATTGATGCCCCAGCAAATTGATATGAGGTATTGCCTTGATATTATTTTTTTTGCAGGCATCCACTATTCTTTTCACGTCAGCTTTTGAAAGCGCAAAGCTATCCGTCAGTTCCGGACGTGAAGTGAATTGATAATGATAATCAATCAGCACCAGCAACGTGTTCACTTTTCGCGGAGCCAATTCTTCATTGATAAAACGTATGAAAGAATCAAGCCCAACAGGTTTTGGTGCATTGATTGCAAAGCCACGGATTGGCATGATGCTGTCGATATTTTTTTGTGCTGATGTTGTTAGGCTAAAAGAAGTGAATAGAAAAAATGCAAGTAAAATATTTTTATCCTTGTGCATGATATGGAGGTTTTATTTTCTTCTTAAAATAGCTATGGGAAATTAAGGATAAGAAATGAAATATATTTCATTTTAATGACACTGTATGTAATCAATATTTTTTTTCTTCAAAATAAAAAGGCACTCTTTTCAGAATGCCTTTTGTAAAAATTTATAAAGAAAATTATTTTGCTAATGCGTTGGTTCTTCTAGCCAGCTTGCTCTTTAAGTTGGCAGCTTTGTTTTTGTGGATGATGCCACGTTTTGCCAGCTTATCGATCTGGGATTCAATTTCAGGCAGCTTTTCACCAGCTTCTTTAATTTTCAATTCCTTGAAATCGCGGATTGCATTACGGGTTGTTTTTCCGTAATAACGGTTACGATCTCTGCGCTTTGTAGCCTGCCTCACATCTTTCTTCGTTGCTTTATGATTTGCCATGTTCCTGAATTTTGGACGGCAAAGGTATGTTTGAGCAATGTAAATTCCAAATTTTGAACAAAGGTATTTTAAACAACCCGAAAATGGGGTATTTGAGCAGGATTGTAACCAAATAATCCTTTCAGCTGTTTATATTATAATCCAAGTCGGTTTTAAATCAAAACCAAGAAATATGTTGGATTATTGGGTTGCCCGAAACTAGTTTTAAAAAGAACTTCCTTCAAATGAAATAAATGCTGGAAATCAATGTTAATTGCACGATAATAGGATTTTAAAGCAAAAAATTTTAACCGATATTTGTACCCCATTAAAGTGTTGCCATGAAAGATTTTCAATATATAACCAATTCGTCGCCTTCTTTTATTGAAGGCATGTATCAGGATTTTGTAAAAAACCCCGAATCTGTTGACCCCGATTTTAGGAAGTTTTTTGAAGGTTTCGATTTTGCAATAGCACAAGGCAAAAACGGAACCAATGGAACAACTACTGCCACAAATGGCACAGCCACCAATGGAACGGTGGTCGTTCAGCCTGCCAAAGAAACTGTTCTAAAAACTGCCGATGGTGTTGACTGGAAAAAAGAACTGGGCGCATACAGGCTCATCCTTGGCTATCGCAATAAAGGACATTTGTTAGCTACTACAAATCCTATTCGCAAGCGCAAAGATCGTGGCGCTAATCTGGAGCTTTCCTTTTTTGGTTTTACAGATGAGGATATGGATAAAGATTTTTTTGCGGGAAATCTGATTGGTCTCGGTACAACATCGCTCAGGAATATTTTGCAGCATCTTAAAAGATGTTATGCAAGCAATGTTGGGATTGAATTTAAATACATCAGTGATCAAGTGAAGATTGATTGGCTCACTACTGAGATGGAGAAGAAGTTTTTGAACCCATTACCAATAGAAAAAAAGAAACGCATTCTTCAAAAATTGAACGAAGGGGTGATGTTCGAGAAATTCCTTCACACAAAATATATTGGGCAGAAAAGATTTTCGCTTGAAGGTGGCGAAACAACAATTCCTGCATTAGATACAATTATTAATACAGCAGCAGATCATGATGTACAAGAAGTAGTGATTGGCATGGCGCACCGTGGAAGACTGAACGTGTTGGCGAACATTATGGGAAAAACTTATGAGCAAATCTTTATTGAGTTTGAAGGTACTGCAAAGCTCGATCAGACAATGGGTAGCGGCGATGTGAAATATCACATGGGTTATGGAAGCGTATTAACAACGCCTTCAGATAAAACGGTTCATTTGAAATTGATGCCGAACCCTTCTCATCTCGAAGCGGTTGATCCTGTGGTGGAAGGTTTTGCACGTGCAAAAGCTGATGTGATGTACAAAAGCAATTACGATAAAATTCTTCCAATATTAATTCATGGCGACGCATCAGTTGCTGGTCAGGGAATTGTTTATGAAGTTTTACAGATGAGCGAACTTGATGGTTTTCTTACAGGAGGAACTATTCATTTTGTGATCAATAATCAAATTGGTTTCACCACAGATTTTGAAGATGCAAGAAGTTCAGATTATTGTACCTCGCTTGCTGGTGCTATTCATGCGCCCGTGTTTCATGTGAATGGCGACGATGCGGAAGCTGTTATAAAATGTTCTGATATTGCAACGCGCTTCCGTCAGGAATTTAATTGCGATACTTTTATTGATATGGTTTGCTATCGTCGTCATGGTCATAATGAAGGTGATGATCCAAAATTCACGCAGCCTCATTTATATGGTTTGATTGATAAGCACCCAAACCCAAGAGAAGTTTACACGCAATTTCTAATGGAGAATGGTGAAGCAGATGCGCAAGCTCTTGCAAAAGATATGGAGAAAAAATTCTGGGGCGATCTGCAAGAGCGTTTGGATGAAGTGAAACAAAAGCCTTTGCCATATTCTTATCAACAACCAGAATTGTGGTGGAAACAATTGCGCCGCGCAACGCTGGAAGACTTTAATCAATCACCGAGCACAGCGATTAGTGAAACTGATTTCAAAAAAGTATTTGATGCATTAATGAGCCGACCAGAAAATTTTCAACCATTAAAAAAAGTTGAAAAAATTCTGCAGGATAAAATAAAATTATTTAATGAAGAAGGGAAAGTGGATTGGGCAACCGGTGAATTGCTTGCTTATGGAAGCCTGATATTAAATGGCAATGATGTTCGCATGAGCGGACAGGATGTGCAGCGCGGAACTTTCTCGCACAGGCATGCAGTGCTGCGCGATGAAAATACAGATGCGGAATATAACAGACTAAGCAGAGTGCCAGGCGCAACTGGCGAATTCAAAATTTATAATTCATTTCTCAGCGAATATGGTGTGCTTGGTTTTGAGTATGGATATGCTATGGCAAACCCAAATGCATTGGTATTATGGGAAGCGCAGTTTGGAGATTTTGCCAATGGCGCTCAAACAATGATCGATCAGTTCATTGCAGCAGGCGAACAAAAATGGCAACGTATGAATGGCGTTGTTTTATTATTGCCGCATGGGTACGAAGGACAAGGTCCTGAACATAGCAGCGCTAGGATAGAACGCTTTCTACAAATGTGCGCAGAGTTGAATATGATAGTAACGAATATCACTACTTCGTCAAATCTTTTCCATGCATTCAGAAGACAGATGGCTTGGCCTTTCCGCAAACCGCTGATTAATTTTTCTCCGAAAGCAAATTTGCGATTGCCTGCGAGCTATTCAAAAATGGAAGAGTTCACTAATGGTGCATTTAAAGAGGTGATCGATGATGCTTTTGTGAGTGATGTTGCGCCAACAGATATAAAGAAAGTTTTATTCTGTTCAGGCAAAATTTATTTTGATCTGGCGGAACGTCAGAAGAAAGATAATGTGAAAGATGTTGCAATCATTCG
>CAIYPC010000101.1 GCA_903927975.1 uncultured Bacteroidota bacterium
GTATGCTGATTTATTTTTTTGAACTTACAAACTGGGGAAACAAAGATTTCAATTATATGCATTACTCAGTTTTCATGAGTACTAAGATTGTACCTCAAGGAGGTGTTTATTATGCAACGCTCAATTAATATTCCCTAAATTATTTTGATAAAAAACCATCCCGAGATTCGGGATGGTTTTTTTTATTCTGCGAATGAATTTATGAAAACAAGTTTTCGGTTGTTCATCTACGTTAATTACATAATTCACGGCAATGAACACCTGAAATATGAAGTATACTCCACAAAAAATAAAAGAGGCTTTCAATGAAAGCCTCTTTACTAAATCATTTTTAAGATTACAATTACAGAATTGCTACATACAAACTTCCGTTTGAAACAACGGTAGTGTTTCTTAACACTGAATATGGTAAATAGAAATCGCCATTATACCCCCATGGTGTTCCCCATGAGTTCTGACAAATAAAGTAGCCGCCGCCTGTTGCGCTGGTGGAGGCAGTTCCATCATCCACATAACCAATTAAAGGAACAGCGTGACCGCCCAACAACGACAACCTAGTATTTAAAACATACGTTGTTGTTCCCCTTGATGTTTTAGCAACAAGTGGATTATAGATATAACTTGTTGTGCTCAGTCCTTCAAATATTGTGTAAGAACTGTTATCATACACATTAAAGCCCATCATCACAGGCTTATTATTAAGGATAGCGATCTTTGCGTTATTAACTTCAGCTACATCGCCTGTGCTGCTGATCAGATAATATCCATGAGCTGTTGTGCCCGAGCTTCCTGTTGTGCCTGATTGTGTAGCAACATTAAAACCCGGCGCATTTGAAATAGCCCCAGCACTTGGCGCTGTTTGAAATTGTGCTGAAGATGATGTTGCTAAATTGTAAGGGCTGCTTGCAGTGATAGCCGTGGTTGGGTAAGGATACAAATCTTCAGTGCATTCGCCATTAAAAGTATTGCTGCCGAGCGTGAGTGCTTTCCCCGTGCCCGAGTTGGTGCTGAGGCCTTGCAGCGCTTCACCGATGTTAACCATGTTAGCGCCATCATCTGTTTTAATAGATTGTTTGTTGATCACGCATCTTTCTACATAATATAAAAAGAGCGGACTGAGTGCACCAGCGCTACCGAAATAAGTTGTAGGACTTGCGAATTTTGTGTTCACAGCAGTTGAAATGCCATTGGCAACAGTGAGGCTTGGAGAGGAACTTGATACAGCTCCATAATAATGAATTATCTCATTTGCTTCTGTTCCGCAGAAGCCGGTGCATGCGCCCATTTGTCCCTGATCCCTTACAGCAGGAGTAGTCAACAAATAACTAGACGGCAATGTTCCAGAATAAGTGAGCCCTAAATCTGATGCATTTGATTTAAGAATGGCAGGAGAAAAAAGCGGTACATCTTTAAATTGATCTTCAGTCATTGGGTTCAACCCATACTTGTGAAGAACCATTGATGTTTCAGTAGCGGATGTGGGTGCATTTTTCATACCTGTTTTAGAACAGCTAAATAATAAAACAGGGAGGGAAATGAGCAAGAGTGCGGTTTTGTGTAGTGTTTTGGTCATGTGATTAAATTTTACCTGAATTTATCGAAACATTTTTTAATTAGAAAAAAAACTAATGCGCTTTTCAACAGAAGAATTCAACATGTGGAAAAATATACGGTGATCCCTCGCTGTGTAAGCATTTAAAATATCATTTGAATAATTTCTTACCTACTGAATCCGTACACTTCAATATCATAAACGGACAATCAAAAATATTGCAACAAATTATGGCAATGATATATTTTAGTGTACCAATATTCTTTCTTTGAAAGGCATTAAGCCTATTTTTTTTGTTTTGATAAAGTAGTAGGGCTGGGATGTTTGCTCATTAGCTTTAATCCCCTGTCAAAATCCACTTTCACATTCTTGTCATACTTTGCCACCAGTTCCTTATCGGATAGTCCTTTGGGCTTGGTATGGGTTGCTTTCTTTTTCATATTGCTACTCCAAATAATCTACTTTTTTGTTCACCTTCTTAATCTTCACTTTAATCTCTTTCTTTATTTCTTCAAGTTTATCGTTTAACCTGTTTGACAAAATCTTTAAGTTATTTTCGGTCTCTTTGGTGTATATATTCAATCGCTCATTTAAACGTGCAATATCTTTCCGTAATTCCTTTAACTCTTTTAATGTTTCATCCATACTAAATGCTTTCAAGATATTCGTTAAGCAGTATAGCCGATAATACAGTAGCATTTGTGCTGTCTATTCTTATATACTGGTCAGATCCTTCTTCAATCCATAAAACACCGTCCAGTATGAATATCTTATAAGCTGCTCCTGATGAATTTGTAGCTAAGTTCA
>CAIYPC010000102.1 GCA_903927975.1 uncultured Bacteroidota bacterium
AATCCATTGAGGATCATTCTGCTCAAGCCATGCGCTGCTAAGGCTCTCAAGCCAATGATCATTTTCTTTTATTGCATCTTCATTTTGCTTTTTCATCGTCTCTTTCACTTTGTCCAAATCTTTTTGCTCGGCACCTTTTTCCTGCACGTTTTTGATGATATCAAAAGCCGCTTTCACCAGCTTATCTACATTCTCTGGACCGCATGGGAAAGAAAGCGAAACGGAATAATGATTGTATGGTCTTTTCTCCATGCCACCACGCATTCCACCTCCATAAATTCCGCTCATTTGTTCGCGAAGCGTTTCAATAATTTTTATCGTGAGCAAATCAGTAAGTGCCTTTAATTTCAATGCATCATCCTGTGTATATGGAGTTTCTCCATTGAAAATAACGCTTACCACACTTTGCTTCTCTGCACCTTTTTTAATTGGCGCATCTATCACTCCAGTAACAGGTCTCAGCCCAACGTCAGTAAACTTATTTTCTTTCTGTTTAGTTGGCAAGCTTCCCAAATAGGCTTCCAGCAAGGGTTTCGCCTGAGTGATATCAACATTGCCTACAAATGTAAAATGCCAACCAAACGCATTTCCATATATTTCTTTATAGATAGAAAATGTTCGATCCAAATTGATTTTATCAAAATCTTCTGAATGAGGCAACCCATCTGCCCATGGATTATTATAATACTGTATTTTAGAAACCGTATCCTGAAAAAAAGCACGCGGATTGTTGATTAGATTTTTTACAAAAGATTTCTGACTGGTAATAAATGATTGAAAAAGCGTTTCATCTTTTCTTGGCTGCGTGAAATATAAATTCACCAATTGCAAAAATGTTTCAAAATCTTTTACGCTGCTGCTGCCCTGCATTCCTTCATCATACAAATTAATATATGGCTGCACCTCCACTGTTTTGCCAGCGAGAAATTTTTGCAAATCGATAGGCGATAAATCTTTCACGCCCATTGTTTGAACTATGATTGCTGCATTTTCCGCATTTTGTTTATCGACCAAACTATAATTCCTCGAACCTCCCAAGCGCCATGAATCCATTTTTATTTCATCATTCTTAAAATCAGTTGGCTTGATGGTGATGGTTATGCCATTGCTCAATGTGAAATCCGTTGTTCCCAATGAGCTGTTCTTGCTCTCATCAGTAATTTTTCCCGGTGCAGGAAGCCTGTCAATCAAAGATTTTGCGATGGCTTTTTCTTCATAAGCTTTTACAGGCAATTGATGAGCTGCGTTCACCATTGCCAACAACTGAGTATTGCTGGGTAATTGATCTTTACTTTTTTCTGCCGCTGTGATCAAAACAAATTTGCCTTGCTTGCTTTCCATTTTAGCAGACAACGCATCTACTTCTTGCAAAGTGATGGTTGGCAAAACTTGTTTTATAAATTCATAACGGTTAGCAATACCCGTAACTGGAGAACTTTCTAAATAATTATTAATATATCCCTGAACAAGATGACTCGATTCTGTTTTGTCTTTATCCTTGAAAGCGTTTTCAGTTTCGTTCAACACATTGCTTTTGGCTCTGTCCAATTCAGACTGAAGAAACCCAAATTTCTTTACGCTTTCAGTAGTATTGATCAATGCATCAACTGCATCTTTCGTAGGCTTGTCGCCCAAAACAGCTAATGAAGTGAATGCTCGATATCCTCTTATGAAAGATCCAAAATCTGTATTGGCATACAAAAAAGGCGGGTTTGCTTGTTGCGTCAATTCATTCAGGCGCTGATTAATGATTTCTGAAAATAATCCTTCAACAATAGAAGCCCTGTAATCAGCCCACGTTGAAACCGTTTTTGATTTTTCGAAATAATTATAAATCTGAAGCACATTATAATTCTGTTCTTTATCTGTAAGCACCATGCTCTCGCTAACGGTGCGATTAGGAATTGGAATGATAGCAGGCCTTGGTTTTTCCGGAGATGGGTTTTTGAAAGAACCAAAGTGCTTAATAATTTCTTGCTCTGCAACTGCGGGATCAATATCGCCAACAACAATCACTGCTTGAAGATCGGGTCTATACCATGTTTTATAAAAACGTTTTAGTGTAGCTGGTTTAAAATGTCTAAGTGTATCATCTATCCCAATCGGAAGGCGCAATGCGTATTTTGATCCATTGAATAATTTCGGAAAATATTTATTCCTCATTCTTTCGTTGGCACCTTTTCCTAATCTCGATTCTTCAAGCACCACTCCCCTTTCTTTATCAATTTCGGTAGGATCTAATAATGCATTGCCAGCCCAATCTTCCAAAATAGTAAAACCTTTTTCAACTTTATCTGCGTCATCAGATGGAATTGGAAGTATATAAACTGTTTCATCAAATCCTGTATATGCATTCAGATCAGCACCGAACTTTACGCCGATTGATTGAAGATAATTTACCAATTCATTTTTGGGGAAATGTGTTGAACCATTAAAATTCATGTGCTCCATCATATGAGCTAATCCCT
>CAIYPC010000103.1 GCA_903927975.1 uncultured Bacteroidota bacterium
CATTTTGATTTTGCAACTGCATATTCCTTTAATAAATCATCATTTATTTTGTTCCCTTTTATAGTTTTTATCTGGCTTACGGAGTTTATATTTATTTATAAAAAAATAAATAATCGAAACTTTGGTGAACAATATTTTTTACCACTATCAGGTGTGGTAAATATTATTTTTAGAATAAAACAAATAAGAAAATCAAATGCTCCAATGATTGCTTTGACTTTGGGCGTAATTTCCTTTGTTTTTTCCATTGTCATTTTACTTGTCTTTATTATTGTAACTATCAAAAAAAAATATTAATAACTTTAAAAAACATAAATCATGAAAACACGATTAATTATATTATTACTTGCTATTTCATATAACTGTGCACTTTCACAACCTAAATACGATACACTTTATAATTCAACCATTATTACGTTATCAAAAATTGGTTTGCCACCTTCTACCATAATCAGTAAAATTCAAACTAGTATCACTTCTTTTGATGTCAGCACAAATGCCCTAATTGATTTGAGCAAGAATGGTGTTAATGGTGATGTGATTGCTGAAATGATGAAAAGAAATGACAATGCAAACACTACGGCTGTTAAAGAAATAAACAGTACCAATCCCAATGCAATGCACAAGCCTGGTATATATTATTACAATCCCCAGGATGCTTCAAATCCGCTTAAGAAAATTAATCCAACTGTTATTTCAACAAATAAGGAAGGAAGTTTTGGTGAATCGGTAGCAAAAGCATATTCTTATGGTATTGCTAAAACAACAGCAAAATCTTATATATCTGGTGCTTCAAGCAGAACACAAATTACAGAAGCGAATCCTGTGTTTTATTTTTATTTTAAAAATGAAGAAAATGCAAGTGCAGATAATTGGTTTTTTGCATCTGCGACATCTCCTAATGAGTTTGTTTTAGTTTGGCTATATAAAAAAGAAGATGGCAGAGAAATGAGAACTGGCAGCTCAAACAATTATGGAGGTAGCACAGGAATTCCAGAAAAAGATAAAGTGCAATTTGATATTACTGAAGAATCAGAAGGAATTTATAAGGTTAGTTTCAGTAAACCCCTAAAGCCAGGAGATGAATATTGTTTTATGTATGCAAGCAGTGCACCTACACGTTATTCAAATAATAAAGTATTTGATTTTGGGATAAAAAAGTAAGAGTACCAAATATAAATTCGCCTCCGCAATTATACTGGCTTTCGCGTAGTTTCTTACTCGCAATGATTCTTAGATAGTGCCCCACAATCATAAAAGCAAAAAACCTCCTTATAAAAAAATATAAGGAGGTTTTAAATTTAGAAATATCCAAGTGGTACCCTTATTTACCGTGACACTGTTTATACTTTTTACCACTACCGCAAGGGCAAGGGTCATTCCTTCCAATCTTCTGTTCCACTCTCACAGGCTGCGGTTTCGGGCGAGGCTGATCTTCAGTTGCCCCCTGTTCATTTCTGTTGGTTTGCACCTGAGGCTGGCGTTGCGGTGCCTGAACTCTAGCTTGTTGTATCTGCTGTTGATTTTCATCAGGTAAATTAGCACGCATCAAAAATGAAACTACTTCTTTATTTACATCGCTCACCATTCGTTTAAATAATTCGAAAGATTCGAATTTATAAATCAATAATGGATCTTTTTGTTCGTAAACTGCATTTTGAACCGATGTTTTCAACTCATCCATTTCGCGCAAATGTTCTTTCCACGCATCATCAATCATTAAAAGAGTAGTGCTCTTTTCCAATCCTAATACAAGTTCGCGACCTTTAGTTTCATAAGCACGTTTTAAATTTACAACTACCTGCAATGTTTTTATTCCATCACTCATCGGTGTTACAATGTTTTCAAACTGTGAAGATTGATTTTCGTAAACATCCTTAATAATAGGGAATGATTTGGTTGCAATAAAATCATTCTTGTTTGTATAAGTTGATTCTGCCTGATGATATAACTTCTCCAGAACTTCTTCAGAATCAAGGCTAGTAAAATCTTCTGATCCTATCGGAGATTCAATAGCAAGCACACGAAGCACTTCCATATTAAATCCTTCAAAGTCTTTCACATCGTGATATTCATTCACAATTGTTTCGCAGGTATCATATACTGAATTGGCAACATCAATCGCCAATCGCTCGCCAAACAAGGCATGGCGGCGTTTCTTATAAATTACTTCACGCTGACTGTTCATCACATCATCGTATTCAATCAATCGTTTACGAGTACCGAAGTTATTTTCTTCCACTTTCTTTTGTGCACGTTCAATGGATTTGGTAATCATTGAATGCTGAATCACTTCACCTTCCTGAATACCCATCCTGTCCATCAGTTTAGCGATACGTTCGGAACCGAACAGACGCATTAAATCATCTTCAAGAGAAGCA
>CAIYPC010000104.1 GCA_903927975.1 uncultured Bacteroidota bacterium
CTTAAACATAAAGAGAAAGTTTAATGAACATACGTCGGCAATAAAAAGAGGCTGTCTGGGATTATTGAAATAGAAACAGTCGGTTTTCATCGTTACCTTTGCGCACTTAATTATGAACCCAAGAACATTAAAAAAGAACAAGGTAAATATCATCACGCTCGGCTGCAGCAAGAACATGGTTGATAGTGAAGTGCTGAGTGGACAGCTTATCGCGAATGATATTAATGTGGTGCATGAAAGCGCTAAACGTGATCACAATATTGTGGTGGTGAACACTTGTGGGTTTATTGATAAAGCCAAAGAAGAATCAGTGAACACGATTATTGAGCAGGTTGAATTAAAGAAAAAGGGCAAGCTTGAAAAAGTGTATGTGACAGGCTGTTTGAGCCAGCGCTATAGAGATGATTTGGAAAAAGAAATTCCTGAAGTGGATGCATGGTTTGGAACGATGGAACTTCCATTAATGTTGAAACAATTTGAAGCCGATTATAAAAAAGATTTGATAGGAGAGCGGCTGCTTGCAACGCCTAACCATTATGCCTATCTGAAAATATCTGAAGGCTGCAACCGCACTTGTGCATTTTGCGCCATTCCATTGATGCGCGGAAATCATGTAAGCAAAACAATTGAAGAGGTTGTGAAAGAAGCCGAGGCATTGGTGCGAAGAGGTGTGAAAGAAATTATGCTGATAGCGCAGGAGCTTACTTATTATGGGCTCGATACCTATAAGAAAAGAATGTTGCCAGATCTGTTGCATCGTTTGGCTGATGTGAAAGGATTGCAATGGATCCGTTTGCATTATGCATATCCATCCAAATTTCCATTGGAGATTTTAGATGTGATGCGCGAACGAGAAAACATCTGCAATTATCTGGATATGCCTTTGCAACATGCCAGCGATAATATGCTGAAAGCAATGAAAAGGCAAATCACCAAATCAGAAATGGATGAACTGATATTTGCAGTTCGCGAAAAAGTTCCGGGAATATGTTTGCGAACTACTTTGATAGCTGGTTTTCCCGGAGAGACAGAAAAAGATGTGGAAGATCTGAAATCATTTTTAGTTCAGCATCGCTTTGATAGGGTTGGTATCTTCACTTATTCTCATGAAGAAGGAACGGGTGCTTATGATTTAAAAGATGATGTTCCCGCGGCCATCAAACAAGAAAGGGCAGAAGAAGTGATGGAAGTACAGAAAGAAATTTCTTATGAAAAAAATCAGGAAAAAATAGGTAAGGTTTTTAAAACATTGATTGATAAAAAAGAAGCTGGTAGATATTTGGGAAGAACAGAATTTGATTCAGTTGAAGTGGATAATGAAGTGATCATTCACTCAGAGAAAAAATTACCAATTGGCGATTTTGTGAATGTAAAAATCACAAAGGCTTTTGATTATGATTTGGAGGGAGAGGTGATGTAGAGGGTGAATGGTAATGGTGAATAGTGAATTGGTCAAAGATTGATTTCAGTTTATGATTTTTATGTTAGGTTGCTCATATTTGAGCAACCTTTTTGTTTTGCGTATGTTAATATATGTTTCATAGAAGTGAACAACTGATAAATCAGCGCGTCTCATTTCATTCATAAAGGATTATTTTTGCAGCTCAATAAATTTTCCCTCATGTTCAAAGACGCTACGATAGATGAAATAAACGGATCAATTGAATTGGCATGGAAAGCTTTTCATGACTACAGAAAATTGTCGTTGAAGCACCGTGCCGCGTTCATGAAAGCAATCGCGGTAGAGATAGATGCGCTTGGTACTTCATTGATTGAAACCGCGATGAAAGAAACCAATCTTCCCGAAGCGAGATTGATGGGAGAAAGGGCAAGAACTATTTTTCAATTGAACAGCTATGCAGATGCATGCGAAAAAGCCGATTGGCTGGAAGCAAGGATTGACACAGCTATTCCAACCAAAACTCCACCTAAACCCGATTTGCGTAAGATGCTTGTGCCACTTGGTCCTGTTGTTGTTTTTGGGGCGAGCAATTTTCCATTTGCATATTCAACGGCAGGTGGCGATACGGCTTGTGCATTCGCTGCGGGTTGTCCTGTTATTGTGAAAGCGCATCCTGCTCATGCACAAACTTCCGAATTGGTTGCTGGTGCTATTTTGAAAGCAGCGGAAAAATGCAATATGCCTAAAGGGATATTTACGCATATCCATAGCAGTGGTTTTGAAGGCGGCAGAGCATTGGTCACGCACACGCATGTGAGAGCTGTTGGTTTTACTGGTTCTTTCATTGGCGGCAAAGCATTGTTTGATGCAGCCAATCAGCGCAAAGAACCTATTCCTGTTTTTTCTGAAATGGGCAGCGTCAATCCTGTTTTTTTGATGCCTGAAAAATTAAAAGAATCTGCGGCGGATATTGCAAAAATGTATGCTGGGTCAATCACATTAAGCACGGGACAATTTTGTACCAATCCTGGATTGATAATAGCTGTTGATGGAAATGATCTTAATATTTTTATTGATAAGTTAGGAGAAGAAATAAAAAACATTGCACCGGGAACAATGCTTCATCCGGGCATTGCAAAATTGTATAACGAAAAACGTATCTCAGCTTTGGCTCAGAAAGATGTGGAAACAGTTTCTGTTTCATCTGTCGCTCCAAAAGAAAATCAAGGAACCCCAACCATCGCTACCGTTCATGCACATGTGTTTTTAGATAATCCAGTTTTGCATCAGGAAATTTTTGGTCCTTATTCACTTGTTATCAAATGCAAGGACGCAAATGAAATGCTTGAGGTGGCAAAACATTTGGAAGGACAATTAACTTCCACATTAATGGCTACGGTTAATGATGTACGTGAAAACGACGAACTAGTGGAAGCTGTTAAAAATATTTGTGGAAGATTTATTCTCAACGGAGTTCCCACAGGCGTTGAAGTTTGTTTGAGCATGCATCATGGCGGTCCTTTTCCAGCTACTACTGATTCAAGATATAGCTCTGTTGGCGCGGATGGCATCAAGCGTTTTGCAAGACCGGTTTCATTTCAAAATTGGGCGAATGAATTATTGCCTGATGAATTAAAAAATGAAAACCCATTGCACATCTGGCGCACAGTAAATAATGAATTGACAAAAGATGTAATTAAATAATTTTCTCAAACTCTATATTCCATAAAATTTCAAACGTGAAAAAAAACCTACACTCTCTTGCTTGTCTTTCCTTATTCTCCATTTTATTTTTTTCAAACACAAATGCACAGTTAACGAAAGCACCTGCTTATCCGCTTGTGGTGCATGATCCTTATTTCAGCATTTGGTCTTTTTCTGATAAACTAAATGAGTCGGTCACAAAGCACTGGACCGCTAAAGACAACCCATTGGTAGGGTTGATAAGAGTAGATGATAAGATTTATAATTTTTTGGGCTTGCCTCAATATCCTGAAGTGACCATTTTGCCAACAGGCGAAGAAAAACCTTACGCTTGCAAATACACTGAAGCAAATCCCGGCGATGATTGGATGAAAGAAAGTTTTGCGGATGTAAACTGGAAAATGGGCAAAGCTCCATTTGGCACAAAGGAATCAGATCCAGCAACGGAATGGAATACTAGAGAAATTTGGGTGCGAAGAAATTTCGAATTGAATGATCTAAATATCGACCAACTGCTTTTGCAATTGCGCCATGACGATGATGTGGAAGTTTATATCAACGGTGAAAAAGTCTATTCATGCGCTCCGTGCTATAGCGGCAGTTATGAAAACATAAAGCTGGATGATGCCATCAAGAATAAATTAAAGAAAAGCAATAACCTGATTGCTTTGCATTGCACAAACACTGCCGGTGGTTCGTGGATTGATGCTGGCTTGGCTTCGCAAGCCGTAGCAAAAGATGTGATGAATGCCGAGCAAAAATCAGTGGAGATGACAGCCACGCAAACAAAATATCAATTTCAATGTGGTGCTGTTCATCTCGAGCTTGATTTTATTTCTCCTTTGTTAATGGACGATCTGAGTTTACTCTCAAGACCAGTTTCCTATATCAATTTTAAAATTTCTTCTTCTGATGGATCAATGCATCATGTTCAGTTGTTGTTCAGTGCCTCGTCTGAAATTGCTGTTGATAATGTGAATCAAAAAGTAACCACAGGCTCCGTAAAAAATGATAATGATTTATTGATCGTAAAAACAGGCACACAAAGCCAGAAAATTTTAGGCAAAAAAGGTGATGGTGTAAAAATTGATTGGGGCTATTTATATTTAGCATGCGCTGCTGATAAAGGCACGTCAGTAAATTTATCCGGCACAAAAAATACCGTTCAATCTTTTTTGAACGATGGAACTATAAAGCAAAATGACAAGCCAGCTTCAGATGAAGCAAAAGAAGTTTGTCTGAACGCGACATTTGATTTACAAGTTTCTGCTGCTGCTGTTGAGAAAAGAATTTTGTTAGGGTATGATGATATTAATTCAATTCAATATTTCAAAACGAATCTGCAAGCTTGGTGGAAGAAAGATGGAAATATAGAAGCTGCTTTGAAAAAAGCCGCTGCTGATTACCGGTTTGTAAAAATAAAATGCGATGCATTTGACAAACAGCTTTATGCTGATGCGGTGAGTGCAGGCGGAGATACTTATGCAAAGCTTTGTGTTGCTGCTTATCGTCAATCGCTTGCTGCGCAAAAATTGGTCCGTGGCGCGAACAATGAATTGCTATTCCCTCAAAAAGAAAATTTCAGCAATGGATCAATATGGACGGTGGATGTAACGTATCCATCTGCTCCGCTAACGCTTATATACAATCCAGATTTATTAAAAGGAATGCTGAATGGGATTTTTTATTATTCTGAAAGTGGCAAATGGCAAAAACCATTTCCTGCGCATGATCTGGGAACTTATCCGATTGCAAACGGACAAACTTATGGAGAAGACATGCCAGTTGAAGAAGCTGGCAATATGATCATTCTGACTGCTGCCATTGCAAAATCGGAAGGCAAAACTAATTATGCAAGACTACATTGGAAGACATTATCGCAGTGGGTTGATTTTTTGGTGAAGGATGGAATTGATCCCGCCAATCAATTGTGCACGGATGATTTTGCGGGGCATCTTTCACGTAATGCAAATCTTTCAGTAAAAGCAATTGTTGGTATTGGTGCTTATGCTCAACTGGCTGAGCTTGCCGGCGATCAGGCAACAGCTTCGAAGTATAAACAGATTGCTCAAAGTGCTGGCGCGAAATGGGCGCAAATGGCGAACGCAGGCGATCATTATGCACTCACATTTGATGATAAAAATACATGGAGCCAAAAATATAATTTGGTTTGGGACAAATTGCTTGGCTTGCATTTGTTCCCGCATGAAGTGTATGAAAAAGAAGTGAAGTATTATCTCACCAAACAAAACACATATGGGTTGCCGTTAGACAGTAGAAAAACATATACAAAATCTGATTGGATTATATGGACGTCTGTTTTGGCAGATAACCATAATGATTTTGAATCATTGATTGATCCCATTTATAAATATATTAATGAAACGCCAACTAGAGTTCCTTTAAGCGATTGGCACGAAACACTCGATGGAAAAGAAGTCGGCTTTCAGGCGAGGAGTGTTGTGGGTGGATATTTTATAAAGATGCTTGAATGGAAATGGAAAAGTAAACCATGATTTTGACCTGATTTTGCTTATTGACCTGATTGGTTTTAAAATGAAAATAACCTGAATTAGGAAATCAGTTTAATCGGATGAATGAAGCTAAAATCATCGTGTTGTCTGAACGACGATTTTGACCTGATTTTGCTTATTCGCCTGATTTGCTTTAAATGAAAATAACCTGAATTAGGAAATCAGTTAAATCAGAAGAATAAGGCTAAAATCACGGTTCAGACAATTAAAACAAAAACTATAGAATTAAATCATGAGCAAGAAAGTAACAATTATCGGAGGTGGCTTGATTGGTTTGAGCTGTGCATATTATTTGCAAAAAGAAGGAAATGAAGTGACCGTGATTGAGAGAGGTGACATCACTAGTGGCACTTCATTTGGCAATGCAGGTTATGTGTCGCCAAGCCATTTTACACCGTTGGCATCTCCGGGAATTGTTGCGCAAGGTTTGCGATGGATGTTGAGTTCAACAAGTCCATTTTATATCAAACCAAGATTGAATGCCGATTTGATAAGATGGATGTTTGCATTTTGGGGTAAGGCAAATAGAAAAACGGTTGAAGAAAATATTCCACCGCTGAATAATATTTTGCATTTAAGCAGACAGTTGACAAGCGACATGAAAAATGAATTCGGCAATCAGTTTCGCATGGCTGAGGTCGGATGTTTTATGTTATATAAAAGTGCTGAAACGGAAAAGCACGAAATGGAATTGGCAAAAGAAGCTGCGCATTTAGGAATTGAAACGAAGATATTTACCGGACAGCAAGTGCAGGATATGGAACCTGAAGTGGAAGTGGTAACAAAAGGTGGCGTGCTTTATCCGATAGATTGCCATTTGCACCCTGGCGATTTTATGCGGACATTAAAAACACATTTGCAAAAAGTGGGAGTGAAACTTCAATTAAATACAGAAGTTACGGGGTTTGAAAAAAATGGAAGCGTGGTGAAATCTGTGATCACTGACAAAGGAAAATTTGATTGTGATGAATTGGTGATTGCATCAGGATCGTGGCTTCCTGTTGTAACCAAACAATTGGGCATTCATATTTTGTTGCAGGCAGGAAAAGGTTATAGCATCACTTATGAGAATGTTGAAAAAAATCTTCATTACCCTGCCATATTGGTTGATAAAAGAGTTGCGATGACGCCGATGGGCAAAGATCTGAGGATGGGCGGCACGATGGAAATAAGTGGCATCAATAAAAATGTTCTTATCAAAAGAGCCCAAGCAATTTATAGCGGAGCGACAAGTTATTATCCTAACTTAAATCTTGCATTTCCTTCGGTTGATAAAATATGGAGCGGCTTGCGACCTTTGGCGCCAGACGGTTTGCCTTATATCGGAAGACATAGCAAGTATAATAATCTCATTCTCGCTGGAGGTCATGCGATGATTGGTTTATCACTTTGCGCAGCTACCGGAAAATTGGTGGAAGAAATGATTGGTAACAAGCCAACAAGTATTGATGTTTCCGCGTTTAACGTAGAGCGTTACAATTAATTTATTTCAACGGTTCTTAGGATAACCAAGGCTTTCTTATTTTTATTCTCTTATGGATTGCACGGCTTCTCATCTTTCATATAAAGAAACAGGATTTTTCACCAAGATTATCCTCGATTATCTGGACGGCAACAAATCCCTGCAACCGTTTTATGTGCATCCGGTTTCTATGGATGGAATGAAAGCGGCTATACATGAACGTGAGAAATTCAACACAAACAGAGAAGTGTTGGTTCATGAATTGAAAAAGAGATACAACACTGTTGAAGAAGTTCCTGCCGTTACTAATAATATCGAAAAGCTATTATTAAAAAATACTTTCACGATTACCACTGCGCATCAGCCGGCAATTTTTACAGGCACATTATATTTTGTTTATAAGATTCTTCATTGTGTAAGCATCGCTGAAAAATTCTTGAAAGAATTTCCAGATAAAAACTTTGTGCCGGTTTATTATATGGGCAGCGAAGATGCTGATCTGGATGAATTGGGAAAGATATTTCTTGATGGAGAGAAAATTGTGTGGGGCACAAAACAAACCGGCGCTGTTGGGAGAATGAAAACAAAAGGGCTTGAAAAGATTGTCGCCAGAATTGAAGGAGAATTTTCTTCACAGCCTTTCGGAAATGAGCTGGTTCAACTGTTGAAAGATTGTTATTTGAATAGCGCTGATGTGCAAACAGCAACTTTCAAATTGGTGCATGCATTGTTTGCAAAATATGGAGTGATTGTGATGATTGCTGATGAGGTTGCATTTAAAAAACAAATGCATCATGTGTTTGAACAGGACTTGTTCCATCAAACATCATCTTCTATTGTTGGAAAGACAATTGAAGAATTGTCTCTTCATTATAAAGTGCAGGCAAACCCACGTGAGATAAACCTATTTTATTTAAAAGATAATTTGAGAGGAAGGATTGAGAAGGTTGATGATAAATTCATTGTTCACGATTCAACCTTGAGTTTTACTGATCATGAAATGCGCGAAGAACTTAATAACCATCCTGAGCGGTTTAGCCCGAATGTAATTTTGCGCGGCATGTTGCAAGAAACCATTCTTCCAAATATTGCTTTCATTGGCGGTGGGGGAGAAATGGCTTATTGGCTTGAGCTAAAAAATTTATTCTCGCATTATAAAGTTCCTTATCCGATGCTTGTGCTCCGCAATTCTTTTTTGATTATTGAAAAGAAATGGAAAGAAAAAGTTGCAAAGCTCCAACTAACAGAGATGGATATCTTCAAAACAGAAGAAGCGCTACTGAATGAATTGGTGAAATCGAAATCAGAAAATCAATTAAGCCTCGACAAAGAAATTGCCGAGGCGAATAAATATTACGATGATATAAAAACGCTTGCTCATAAAGTTGACAGCACTTTGGCGCAGCACGTGGAAGCCTTGCAGGCAAAGGCTTTGAAGCCATTGAAAGAATTAGAAAAGAAATTGCTGCGTGCCGAGAAAAGAAAATTTGAAGAACAGCGCAATCAAATCCATAAACTTAAATCAGCTCTTTTCCCACTGAACAGTTTGCAAGAAAGAATTGAAAACTTCATTCCCTATTATGCAAAATGGGGGATGAAGTTTATTGATGTACTTTATAAAAATTCACTTTCGTTGGAGCAGCAATTTGTGGTGCTGGAAGAAGAATAAGATCTATTTCATGTCAATCAGATCTCCATCAGTATAAATACTTTCATTAAGATCATGAAACTTGATCAATCCATCAGATGTAATCTTTAATCCTTTTGGTTTTTTCATCACAACAACCTGACCTATTCCCGCAACAGTAATTTTTTTCTTGTCAACAATAATTGCAGTTCCTTCATCAATTCCGATACCTATGAAAGT
The DNA here is from genome assembly GCA_903927975.1 of uncultured Bacteroidota bacterium. GTDB lineage: Bacteria > Bacteroidota > Bacteroidia > Chitinophagales > Chitinophagaceae > Puia. The sequence goes on from CAIYPC010000104.1 coordinate 8,970, forward strand.
TGGGTATTTCCCTAATGCAGAAAACAAACGGTTGTATCTGCTGCGCTTGATAAAATGCATGTCGATGATCACTGAATCGATCAATGCAAGTCCTTCTTTAAATTCAATATTATTCGTTTTTATCTTATTGAACGTTTCATGGTAAACTGTATCGGTTAGTTGATTGCCTGTTATCATTTCTCTGCCCATCACAGCAGCACCTGCGCTTGTGCCAGCAACTGTTGCGCCTTTTGCGTATGCATGATGTATTGCATCATATATTGGAGTATGCAAAACAACTTTCATAAAGCGAAGCTGATCACCGCCAGTAATGAAAATCAATTTTGCTGATTCCACCGAATCAAGCCATTCTTTATTGTTTACTTTATCTGCAGTGAAGTTCAAGTTGGCGATCACATTGCCACAAAACTTTTCAAGGTCTTGTTTGATGTAATAATAGCTTGTATCCGGTTCCGCACCTGACATTGGAAGTATAGCGATGTGATCTGTCTTTTTTAGATCTGCTGCTTGCAACATTTCTTTCACCAGCAAATCAGATCGATTGCCGCCTCCAATAATAAAAAGTTTTCCTTTTGGCGATGAATTTTTTTGTTGTGCAGATAATGAAATGCCAAGAAAGCAAAGAGAGAAAATAATTGCGATAGATTTAAGATTCATAAATTCAATTTGCTGAATGAGAAAATTCTATTGTGTGAAACTTGTTCCAATAAATTGTAAAGCATCTGTAATTCCTGTTCTCCAATAAGTCCAGTTGTGTGCGCCATCGCGAACACGAAATTCATGTGGCACATTCTTTTCTTTGAGCGCAATGTGCAGCAGGCAATTTCCTTTCGTTAAAAAATCATCATCACCGCAATCGATCCAATATCTCACTTTTTTCAGATCATCAGCAGATTTTGTTTCAACCATTTTTAATATCGAATTTTTATACCATGCTTCAGTCAACCTATCTTTTCCCTTTAAATTTCTGCCATATAATTGCCCAAAAGTTCTTTCATAGTCATCATCTTTTTTGTGCATCATTTCGTCATCATCATTAACTGCAGCGCTTAAAGGTGCTGCGGCTGCAAACAATTCAGGATATTTTATTGCATAGAACAGCGAGCCGTAACCGCCCATTGAAAGACCAGCGATGCCGCGATATTTTTTTTCAGCCCTGATGCGAAAAATTTTTTCGACAGCGGGCATAAATTCTTTCACAAAAAAATCTTCATACTTTTCTTTACCATCATAAGAATTGATATACCAACTCGAATCTCCATTGGGCATCACAATGATCATCGGTGGAATAATTCCTGCAGCGATTGCTTTGTCTGCATAATGATCGATTTCGCCAAACTGAAGCCAACCCGTATTATCATCGGTGTAACCATGCAACAAATAAACAACTGGATAATTTCTTTGAGAATTGTCATAATCCGGCGGCAGATAAACTGTGTACTTCACATTTTTTCCGAGTATGGCACTCGCAACTATTTTTTGTTCGATCACTTTGCCCGTTGTTTGGGCAACCGCAACATGCGCAAGAAAGCAAAACAAGAAAATGACAAGGTTAGATTTCATGTTCATAGCAGCTCAATTTTTTATAAATATAATAAGCCTGAAAATAACAGTTCATAGTTAGTGATAGCTACAATAACCCGTGTATTTTTTCGATAGTTTTTAAAAAAATATCAACAAAAATTGGATTATTTGAATTGTTTCGATATCTTTAGTGGGTATAGTGTAGTTCATCCCCTCGAAAACTCCATTAGTTTCACCCTAATTTTCCGTTCTCTTTCTGAAAATGTATTTACGATGCTTTGCCCCAAAGGCATGCGCATTGCTTGTCCAATACTTTTTTAAAACTAAAGTTGTCTCGTATGAAACCTCAAGCCGCTACTCAGCAAACCATGCCGGGGCCGTTGCCAAAACCTATCAAGAGCAGTTCCTACAGCTCTAAGAAAATCGTCTCCCATACAGTGCCGCCTCCAGATGAGGAAACTTTGCGAAGGCATAATGCCATTGTGAAGGAGTATCCTTTCTGCATTTATTACAGAGAAAAAAAGAACGATCCGCTTTAGAAAGCGATGAGCAGTGAAGCTGTTAGCTGTGAGCATAAAGAGTAATATTTCTTTGGGCTTGGATGTTTTTTGTGTGACCAGCATTGGTAATTCTCTTGAACATTCTTGCGTCGCACTCTTGTACTGAAGGTATTCTACTGAGCTTTGGTTTCATAATTTGTAACATCATTAATCATCGAATATTACTTCACAAATTTTCAACAGCATTCTTTTTAGGATTCCCGAGATTCCTCCTTCGTCGGAATGACAGATCGAGTAAATGGATTCTTTGCTTTATTATAGGCTTAAGATTACTTCGGGATCTGTCATTCCGACGAAGGAGGAATCTTTTGGATTAGATTTTAATAATCATTTCAAAAAATTATACGGCCGCTCTTCCAACTTCAATGACAGCTCCATCTGAACTCTAAGTCTTGAATACTGAACCTCCCGTTGCAAACCACAAACCCTGAACTCCAAACCCTAAACTCGAAACTCACTACTTATCTTTGCCGCCATTAATTATCATCAATGAAAGTTTTCAAATTCGGCGGCGCAAGTGCAAGCACTATTGATCGTATAAAACATCTTCCGGGCATTATCAAATCATTCAGTGGGGAAAAAATATTGATTGTTATTTCTGCGATGGGTAAAACCACCAATGCGCTTGAAAAAGTGGCTGAAGCGTTTTATGATAATAGGAAAGAGGATGCGCTCCAATTGTTCAATGTTGTAAAACAAAATCATCTCACCACTGCAAAATATTTGCTCGTAAAAAATTATAACGCCACAGAAAAAGCCTTTGCGGATTTATTTACCGAAGTGGAATGGCTGCTGCACGATAAGCCTGTTCGTGAATTTGATTATTATTATGATCAGATTGTTTGTGCTGGAGAATTATTTTCAACCACTATTCTTAGCGCATACTTGAATGAAGAAGGAATAACAAATAAATGGATTGATGTTCGTGATGTATTCAGGACGGATGAAAATTTTCGCGACGCGAATATTGATTGGGCATTCACTGAAAACAAGGTGAAAGAAAATGTGATGCCTTTGTTCAATGATTTTGATATTGTGATTACTCAAGGTTTCATCGGATCAACGGATGAAAATGAAAGCACAACCCTTGGCAGGGAAGGAAGCGATTATTCTGCAGCCGTTTTTGCGAACATGCTGAACGCAGAAAGTCAGACCATTTGGAAAGATGTGGAAGGTGTGATGAACGCTGATCCAAAACAATTTCCCGAAGCGCAACTTATCAGTGAACTGAATTATGATGAGGTAATTGAAATGGCTTATTATGGAGCTCAGGTAATCCATCCCAAAACAATAAAGCCATTGCAGAATAAAGGAATTCCTTTGCATGTGAAATGTTTTTTGGATGCATCGCTTCCTGGTACAGTTATTTACAAAAAAAGCATTAGAAACTTACCACCGATTATTGTGCTTAAACAAGATCAGGCTTTGCTCCATCTTCATTCAAAAGATTTTTCTTTTGTAGGTGAAAGCCTGACCGCCAATCTCTATAACATTTTTTCCGAAATAAAAATAAAACCAAACCTCATACAAAGTGGCGCTGTCAATTTGCAGGTATGCATTGACGATAGACAAGAGAAAGTAGAAAAATTGGCCGCATCTGCTTCAGAGATTTTTGATGTGCAGATTGAAAAAGGATTGACATTATTAACGATTAGGCATTACAAACAAGAGACGTTGACCAAGCTGACAGAAGGGAAAGCGATTGTTTTAAAACAGCAGTCAGCGGAGACGGTGCAAGTGTTGATGAAATAGTAAATGGGTGATTGGTTGAAAAGTCTGGAAGACCGAAAGTTGGTAAAGTCCGAAAGAAAGTTGAGAGATTGAAATCATTTCGGGATTTGTCATACCGAGGAACGAGGGATCTTAGAAATTACAGGGACTATATTGTTTAAAACTGTGAAGTAATATTCGAGATGGATGTTGTTATAAGTTGTAGATCATCGCTGAATAATGAACCAAAAGTACAAGAGTGCGACGCAAGAATGTCTAATAGTAGCAATCAGATCGGTCCAAAATAGGTTGCACAAAATATCAAGCAGTAATTGATTGAAGCACCTTTCAAACTTTTTAACCAATCAACTACTCCGTCCCAATCATAATGCTCTGCTTCAACTTAATGCCGATGTCCTTGCCATAGTGTTTCGCGGGTTTCCATTGTGGCATGTTTTCAAAAGCTGCTTCAATTTTTGGGTTCATCTCTTCATTGCCGCCGCGGAGCACCATTGCATAAACGGGCTTGCCCTCAGCATCAATAATATATTCAACCTGAACAAAAGTTTTCTTCTGTCCTTCTTCTAAATCCTTTGTCATTTCTTTGCTCAAGTTGTCAAGAAAACCCTGAAAAGCTTCGTTGCCACCTGGATAAACAGGAAGATTATCAACCGAAGTCGCAAGGTCTTCATCTTTTATCGGCTGTGGTTTATGAACAATTTTTTTCTTGACTTTTACTATAGATTTTGGTTCTTCAATTACCACATCGTCAGTAATATAATCTCCCTTACCGTTAATTAATATTAATGGCAGTTCTTTATTCTTTTCAAAATAATAAAAAATGTTTCTCATGCTCCTCACCATCGGCGCATACTCTGAAAAACTCTGGAGATATCTGTTTAGGTAAGCTACGCTTTTTGCGACTTTGAAGTTGACCGGAAAGATATGGACTGGAATAAAATCCTCACCTTGATCCTTTGCATGCGCAGCCAAAATATAAACCTCCTCAATCTTATCGTCGGTTAACGGAATGCAGCCAACAGTTACACAGCTCCCATGAATATAAATCTCATTGCCGGGCGAAGATAGATCGCTTAATAACCTATCCGATGCGTTTGGATAATTTAATCCCAATGATAAATGATATTGGCTTCTCGGGTTGAATTCATCAATGCAATAAACACCTTCGGGAACCTGATAATCGCCAGCCATTCTTTTAGGACCAAGCGTTCCTGCAAGCGCGCAGACTTTATAAGTTTTAAAGAGCTTGTATTTTTCCTCTTTTTTATTCTTCACCCAAATTTCCATCTCACTGTCGTATTTAAATGAGCGGATGTAAATATAATTTGCCGGCCACACCAATCCCTTTTCTTGAAATTGTTTCATCAGCGTGTCCTCTTTTCGCTTCATCACTTCATTTATTCTCGGAATGGAACGCTGATTGTCTATAAAATGAATGGTTGACACCGATGTTTGCGCCTGTAAACGCAATGCGAAAAATATTGAGATGGATAGAAGTAATCCAGTTATGAGTTTCTTTAGAGCCATAAGATAATAGGAAATCAGAATGAGCAATTATAAAACGTTATCGTGCTAAAGATATTATAAATGATAAAGACTCTGGGATGGGAATATATAAACAGGTGTTAATAAAGGTTGAAGAGTTGAGAGGTTGAAACGTTAGGAAGTCGGAAAGTCAGTAAGTCAGGAAGTCGGAAAGAAGAGCAGTTGAAGAGTTGAGAGGTTGAATAGACCGAAAGTCGGAAAGAAAAAAAAGCTTTATATTCTTGGCTTTTCTTTCGGTTTTTACTGACTTTCCGACTTCCTGACTTTCCAACTTCCGGTCTCTCTATCACAAATTCCCTCGCGCTTCCTGCTCTCTCTCAATCGCTTCAAACAAGGCTTTGAAATTTCCTTTGCCGAAACTTTTTGCGCCTTTTCGCTGAATGATTTCGAAGAACAACGTTGGTTTGTCTTCAACCGGCTTGGTAAATATTTGCAGCAGATAACCTTCATCATCCCTATCAACCAAAATTCCCAAATGTTTAAGCGGCTCTAAATCTTCATCAATATCACCAACACGGCTCAGTAAATCATCATAATAAGAGCTGGGGATTTTTAAAAATTCAACTCCATTGTTTTGAAGCGCAGTAACAGTTTCCACAATATTGTTTGTTGCCATTGCAATGTGCTGAACGCCTTCGCCATTATAAAAATCAAGATATTCCTCCACCTGCGATTTCTTTTTTCCGTCCGCTGGTTCGTTTATCGGAAATTTCACATATCCATTACCGTTGCTCATCACCTTGCTCATAAGCGCAGAATATTCCGTTGAAATATCTTTGTCATCAAATGAAAGGATATTGCGGAAACCCATTACATGCTCATAAAAATTAACCCAGCGATCCATTTGGTTCCAGTCAACATTTGCCACGCAATGATCAACATACAAAAGCCCAGTGCTTGTTGGCTTGTACAGCGTTTTCCATTCTTTATAGCCGGGCATAAAAACGCCGCTGTAATTTTTTCTTTCAATAAAAAGATGAACCGTTTCGCCATATAAATGAATGCCGCTTAAAACAATTTCGCCATGCTCGTCTTTTGTTTTAACAGGAGAAAGGTAATTTTTAGCCCCACGTTTTGTTGTTTCTTCCCACGCACTAACGGAGTCGGCTACACGAAGGCAAATCACTTTCACGCCATCGCCATGTAAATAGACATGATCTGCGATGGCATTTCCTGTGCGCAATGCAGTCGTGAAAACAAGCGTCAGTTTATTTTGTCGCACTGCATAACTAGCTCTGTCTTTTATTCCTGTTTCCGGACCTGCATAAGCAAGCGGTTGAAACCCGAAAGCGGACTGATAATAATGTGCTGCCTGCTTTGCATTACCGACGTAAAATTCAATATAATCTGTTCCTTCAAGCGGAAGGAAATCTGTCTGTGTTTTATGTTGTTGTGGAATTGAGAGCGTTGACATAATCGTTAGAATATTTTTTAATAAAGATGAACTGAGGCAAACCCAAATTATTATTCGCAGCAATTCGTGTTTTAATGCAATAGAATTTCTTTCGATAACAAACGAACTAAAAAGGAATAGAGTAGGGGGAATAATTTATACGGTCGCTTCCATAGCGAGCGCAGCCACGAGCAAACAATAGCAGATGCGCTTATCGCCGAAAATTTTATGTGCGTAATCTGGTAGCATGATTGGACAAAGATAAAATGCTTATTCCATAGAGGCAACAACTATCCTCACATGACGTGTTAATAAATCGTTTTCACTTGGTATCTTCACGCTTCAAAAAAGACTAACATGCTAAAAGTAGGCATACTCGGCGGTGGGCAATTGGGAAGAATGTTGTTGCAGGCCGCTGCAAATTATCCGGTGGAAACTTATGTGATGGAAAATGATGATGAATGTCCGGCAGCACATTTATGCCAGCATTTCACGAAAGGGGATATAAAAAATTTTGATGATGTTTACAATTTTGGAAAAAACCTTGA
>CAIYPC010000105.1 GCA_903927975.1 uncultured Bacteroidota bacterium
TTAATAAATTTAAAAGCCAGCTATTGAAGCTGGCTTTTTTAATTCTATTCATTGAATGTCGAAAAAATTTTGTTTTAAAAATGTCTAATTTTAATACAATGCAACGCTCATGAAATCTAACATCTTCTTCATTTTTATTTTCTTGCTCATCAGTCGTTCCTTGTTTGCGCAATCACAAGATCTTGACAAAACAATAACTGTTGATAAAAGGGTTCGCGAATACATGATTCATCTTCCGCCTTCTTATAACAACACTTCAAAGCTTCCAGTAATTTTTGCTTTCCATGGCGGTGGAGGGGAATACAAAAAAACAATCCGCTATTATAATCTGAATGGTTTGGCGGATGAGAATGGATTTATAGTTGTTTATCCGAATGCGATTAATAAAGCGTGGAGCATGAGCGGCGTGAGCAGTCGCGTAAGAAATGCAGATAATAATGTGGATGATGTAAAATTTATTTCAACGCTGTTGGATAATTTAATTGCAGAATATAAAGCCGATGGCAAACATGTTTTTTGTACCGGCATTTCACGTGGAGGCATATTCAGTTTATATCTTGTGTGGCAATTATCCGATCGCATAAAAGCTATCGCGCCACTGTGTGCAAGCATTCCTCATGCAATTTCTGATGCATACACATTCAATCATCCAACATCAGTATTATTAATAAACGGCACCGAAGATCCATTGATCAATTACAACGGCGGACCCGGAAAATTGAATCATAGAAATGCAGAAAGCGAGACAGCTATTATGGTGCCTACCGAAGAATTGGTAAACAAAATTGCAAAATTGAATAATTGTAAGTCAACAGCCATTATTACAAACTTTCCTGACATTGACAAAAGCGATGGTTGCACTGCTACAGATTATAAATATTCATGCGATAGCTCATTGGTAGAATTGATTAAAGTAAATAATGGCGGCCACACCTGGCCAGGCGGCGTACAATACCTTCCAAAAATTCTTATCGGAAAAGTGTGCAGGGATTTTAATGCGGAAGAAAAGATATTTGAATTTTTTAAAAAGCTAATCTAACCACTCAAGGTTTTTCAAAAGCTTTCTACTCAATTATACCAATGATACTTTATTATCAATCATTAATTGTAGATTGCCAATAAAGATTTTATCGAAGATATCTGCGCATGAATTTTCTTACATTTAGTTCTGCTTTCTTATACAAACCAAAATACGCATGTATGTTATCTTCAAAAAAATATTCCATTACTTTCATTCGCTTATTTACAATTTTGATTTCGATTTGCAGCGCACTTTATGCAACTGCACAAGATAGCCCGCAAGTAATTCATCTATGGAAAAATGGTGCGCCCGGTTTTGAAAATAAAAAAGATGAGCCGGAGTTGGCTAAAGATTGGTGGGTAAGAAATATTAATAATCCATCAATCACTGTTTTTCTTCCGCCGAAAGAAATTGCAAATGGCACTGCTGTGGTAATTTGTCCTGGTGGTGGGTTTTTGAATATTGTATATGATGCCGAAGGAAAAGATGCGGCAAAATATTTGAACAGTCGAGGGGTCACCGCGTTTGTCTTAAAATATCGTTTGTTCCGAATGGAAAATTCGCCTTACAAACAAGAACATCCTACACAAGATATTTTTCGTGCAATGCGATTGGTGAAAAGCCGAGCAAAAGAATTCAATATAGATACAGCAAGACTAGGCGTGATGGGCTTTTCAGCGGGTGGTGAAGTTTCGGGTTGGGTATCATATCGTTTCAAGGAAAATCATTCTAACAATGCAGATGACATTGATAAGTTAAGTGCTCGCCCATCATTTCAAATATTAATTTATCCTGGCCCATTAGCTGTGCCTGATTCAGTTCCTTCAAATGCACCTCCAACTTTTTTGCTTGCTGCGAATGGGGATGAATGCTGTTCTGAACCAATAATCAAATTAGTTCAGATGCACCGCAAAGCGAAAGTGCCGGTTGAAATGCATTTATATCAGCAAGGCGCACATGCATTTAATATGGGCCATCGCACAGAATTTATCACACTAAAAAACTGGCCACAGCGAATGGCTGAATGGATGCAGGACAATGGCTGGCTGAAGCATTGAAACTAGGACATTCATAAATTTATTATTTAACTTTAAGAATGTCTTTTAAAAAAATATATTTTCTTATCCTGATTTTTTCACTCGGTTATTTCCGCAATTACGGGCAACGAATTAATTATTCAAATCTATTCCCATACAATTCATTTGATATTGTGCTTAAGGTCGCGGGGAAAGTCGGCAACAATATTCACATCTGGAAATTCCATGGATTTTCTATAACAAACAGCAAAGAAAAAACACCTATCAGCATTTTAATCTTTAATGATCAAATGGAGCTAATCGTGGAAACGCCGCTGAAAATGATGGATGAAACTATTTTTGGGATTGATGAATATTTTCAGGTAGAAGGAAATATTTATTATGCATATATCAAGTATTTTACCAAGGATCGCGTCGTAAAAAGACAAGTGTCAAAAATCGATGAGAAGGGGAATCTAATAAGCGTTGCCCCATATATTACAGCACCTGAAAAATCAATGTCTTTTTACGTTTCCCAAAAATACCCTTATGCAAGAGTTGATAACACTGTGTATTTTGCAACCACAAATTCAATAATTCCTGATTCCAGTTTCGCTGAACAACCAGAACTAGCAAAAAACAAAGATCTTTCGATCAAAAGCGTATTTATATATAAAAGAGATCTGACTTTTAAAAAACCTTTACTGCAAGCGGAATACACTTCACCAACGTTCAATTTCAGCAATCCCTTGGTTAAGCTGGGCAAAGACAATACAATTTGGGTTTTTGCGTCAAACAGACCAGATCCCGAAAAAAAACATATCGATCCGTCCATGCCTTACTCACTTTTTTTAGTAAGGCTCGATTCAAATCTTCATGAGATTTCTGATAGCACAAAATTTTTAAAATTGAATTCGCCAGATCTTGCTAATGATATTTTTTACAGAATTGAAAATGCATTTGTGATTGACAAAAATCTTTTTTTATTAAGTTTCGGTAATCGTCTGACGACTTTTTACTCTAATAACACATCTATATTGAAAAATGTCCCCGGGCAAGGGAATTTACCGCCGGTAAGAGAAGGGTATGAATCTTATGAGATAAAATCTTTGCGCATCCTTCAGATAGATGAATCGAAAAAAAGCTTAATGGACACTATCATCAGCACAGACTTATTCAAAGCAAAATTGTTAACTGGAAATTCGTTTTATTCAATCAATGACAATGGAATTGATTTATTTTATCAACAGGAATTCCCGCACAAATTCAACGGCATCTTGCATATCTCAGTTGGCAAGAATGTTATCAAGCAAAATGATATTCCTGTTAATCCGAATTACAACTATACACTGTCAAATGCAACAAAAATTGATGAAACAACTTATATAATCCCATTTATGCATCATGGAAAAATTGGTTTTATGAAATGCTCTAGTATAAGTCGGTAATTGAACTCCAGACTTAATTAATTTATTATTTAACTTTAAGAATGTCTTTTAAGAAAATATATATACTTATCTTAATCGTCCTATTTAATAACCCCTTCGGTTATACACAATCTATCAAATACTCTAATCCAATCTCGTACAATTCAAACGATTTCTTTTTCAGGATAACTGGACAAGTGGGCAATAACATTCATATCTGGAGAACACCAATGACCATAATTGGCAAGGTAAAAGAAACGTCTTTACTAACGCTGTTTATCTTTTCGGATCAGATGAAACTGATTGCAGAAAAAAACATACCGGTTGCAGATATATCTGTTGCTTACATTGATTTAGCATTTCATATCACTGGAAATAACTATTACATGAGTGTGAATTATACAAATAGCGATTCGATTGTAAAACGCCAGTTGTTCAAAGTGAATGAAGAAGGAGCGTATGCTGATTACAGTTCGCATCTTGAAAAATGGAATGAAGCAGATTCTGGAATTTTTAATTCAGCACAATTGGCCATACTCAGAAATAAAAGGTTTTCATTCATTGCAAATACCGCTCAAATAAATGCATTGCAATTAGAAAATCAAGGACAAGAAAATCAAAGCTCGCCTGAAAACAAAATCAGCATCTATAAAGTTAACCTAGAAAACCAACAAACTGTTGCACAAGTGAAATACACAGCCCCTACGTTTAATTTTGATCATCCAAGAATAGCGAAAGATGACGACAAGGCTTTGTGGATATGCAGTTCCAAAGGATCCGTTTTTGAAAACAAAAAAGATTCATTATCAAAATTTTCTTTTTTTCTGTTTAAGCTTGATTCTAATTTAGAAGAGTTATCTGGCGGTGTAAAATTCTTAAAAGACAATCCTTCCATTATCAAAACCAAAAGCAGTTATTCCCTGGAAGATATTTTCATGATAGACAAAAAACTTTTCCTGATTAGCTTAGGAAGACACAAGAGTACTTATTATTCCCCTGAAATGGATTTTTTGCGAATTAGTAAGGTTGATGAATCGGAAAACGTTTTAATGGATTCGCTCATTAATGTTAGTGCATTTGATACCAATCTTCAATTATGGAATTCTTATTATTCATTCTCTAATCAGGAAATCCATTTATTCTTCCAGCAACAATTTCCGCATAAACTCAATGGCATCAGGCATATTGTCATTGGCAAAAATTTTATTAAGGAAAATGATATTCAGGTTGATCCGCGCTATAGCTATAA
>CAIYPC010000106.1 GCA_903927975.1 uncultured Bacteroidota bacterium
CTCCCTTACATGGACTGGATGTACATCGCTGATAAGCTGATATACTTATTTGGATACATGTTTCTTATTTACCTTTCCTATACCCTATCAACTTATTATGTTGAATTTACAAGGATTAATAAAAGTAAACCTGCCACACAACTTGAAAAGTTTTTCAATTACTTTTTCTTTGTTTTGATTCTGGCAATTTTAGCGGCCGCATTTACTCTTAAAGCAAATCATCACAAACCTGAAAAATATGTGATAGCATTCATAGCCTTGATAATCCCCACTCTATTAGGACTTGCAAAAGGATATGAATTGGATCAACGGCTTGGTCATCAAGAACGATTGCAGAGAAAAGATTTGCATGGTAAAAAAATCGACAATAGGGAACAACTGTAATTATTTTCCAGCTTTACACATCTTCAATGCTCATTAATCTATTAACTCGCGAACTGTACTGCTGCTGAACTATCGATCTGCTTTATTATCAATCATTTTTTTCCTGCTTGTTTTGAATGTTACTATCACAGGAACATGATCACTATGTTTTGTCCAATAATCATAAGCACCCACTTCAACTGATTTAAGTTTTTTTAGTATGTCGATAGAAACAAAACAATAGTCAATATGATACGGCTTATCCTCATGTCTGTATAAATAAAGTGTTGGATGTTTTTCTTCTCCTTGCTTTTGTTTATGATGTAAATGATAGGTGCTAAAAATTCCTTTCTCTTCCAAAACTTTTACAACATTTGAATGATTGCCTGCTCTGTATTTTCTATCCCAAATTGTGTTGCTATTAAAATCTCCGGCAAGAATGCAACTCGTTCCCGCTAGCAAATTATCGTAGTGATGAATTGCCTTCCAAACTTGTTCAACATATTGACCATCGGGATCGGTTGGATTATTAGCCCAAATTGCAAATAGATTAAAATTAAATTCTCCACCAGTAACCAAAATCGGGATGATCATTTGCAAATCTTGATTGTGGTTATCAAGAACTGTAAAACGATACTTGCTATAAGAAAATATGGCAAGCCCTTTGTGCTGATTTTTTCCAAACCATAAGATGTCTTTTGGTTTTTTTGTACCAACAGGAAATAATAATTTATCTGGGTGCTCACATTCAGGAACTATTACAATGTCTGGCTTGTGTGCCAGAATGAAACTGGCTTTTTTTCTATAAGCCATATTGCAGTTCCATGTAATTATTTTCATGTTGAGAGCGTGGATATCTGACGCTATTATATTTTCATTTCAATCAACCACACATGACCAAACGGATCTTTAATTTCTCCCTGCCTATATCCGTAATCATAACTTTCTGCAGGTGAAATTACAATTCCACCTGCTTCAATTGCTTTTTTCATCACTTGATCCACGTCAGAAACAAATAAACCAATCAATGCAGTGGTGCCATTTATTTTTTGTGGATTAAATTGACCAGCGCTCACTTTATCTTCATGTAGATGAAACATTGCTCCATCAATAGATAATTCAGACACATGAATGCTGCCGTCATCATTTGAAAAACGCCTTAATTCAATAGCGTCAAATGCTTTTTCATAAAAGCTGATATCAGTTACCCCAGCTCTAATATAGAGTTGAGGAGCGAAGTAAGTTTTATTTATCTCTTTCATAATCTTTCAATATTAATAAGTTGATGATGTGATTTCATTTACTTCTAATCACTCGCTTGTGAAATTGTCCTTAATCTCCTGCACTTGATTTCTGCACAGGATATTTCTCCTCTCCTTTTGCATCGAACCATAATATTTTATTCATGAGCGCATCATCGCCTCCATCTACTTCTTTAAAGGCTTTGCTCGCAGATATTTTTGCATAATATTTTGCTTTGCCTTTTAATTGAGCAACCGGTTTGTTCATTTCATTTAATGGAATATTATTAGCGAGACATTGATAAACGAACAACTGCTTTTTATTTCCGAAACAATCAAACATAGGTAGAGCTGTCGCATCAATCACATTCATCGGTGGAATGCCCAATATTTGTTCAATCGTTCTTACCATCGATGTTTGATTATAATTGGTGTGAATTATTTTTCTGTTGATTGAATAAGGACTTATCACCTGACATGTTGTTCTGTAAGAGGAGATATGATCCCAACCAGATTGAGAATCATCTTCGGTCACAAAAACAACCGTAGAATCCCAGAACCTGCTGTGGGTAATTGTTTCAATGATTCTTCCCAATGCCAGATCATTATCTGCAACCATTGCTTTTGGTGTAGGAAAACTTTCTGAAGTGCCCACTGTATGATCATCAGGCAACGAAAGCACCATCAGATCAGGCAAACTGTCGCCCTGCATTTGCTCAAATTTTTTCCAGTCATTAATAAAAACATCTGCACGAATCTGATCCGTTAAACCGATATTATCACAATCAGGATAATTCGTAGAAATGATTGGACGAATCCTCGCAATGGTGCTTGTGTTCATTAAACCAAGCGGCTCATGGTTCACATATTTATTATAGATGTCAAGCCATTTTAAATTTTCATCGTAATGCGTTAAACAGGCTTCACCATACATGCGCACTTTTTTTCCATGATCTAACGCGTTGTTCCATATAAAACCATTTTTGTTATACACCAATGCATCCGCCTGTCTGTGCGGATAGCTCCTGAACCATGCGCGAACATTTCTTTCAACATAATCAGAAACCATCGCAGCATCTGTCCATTGATGCCCTTCTGCAGATGATTTTCCTGAAGCATAATAATTATCAAGCAAACAAAAATCATTTACAAGCTTATGCTGATTAGGCGTTACATTTTCTCCATAAACACAAAGATTTTTATCGCCTCTCGACTGTGCTATATCGCCAAAGACCTGATCATAGGTTTTATTTTCTTTGATGATATAGATCACATGTTTAAAAAGAGAGGGCTCGCCAATCCTTTCAGGCAAAGGCTTTGGCAAGATGTTTTTTCTCGGTGGGCCATAAGCCAGCGCGGTTCTATAAAACAGGTTTAGTTTTTTAACATCATCTGTATAACTGTTCAATTTATTTTGATCAGGCAATGGAATGACGCTGAAAGATGCAAGTTCTTTATGAATTGAATATGCTTTTATGGGTTTTCCATCCGGCTGCTTGGAAGAATTATTTTCTGATAATACCCTTGCTCCTTTTGCTTCGAGGTTAGTAATATATAATCGATCATTCATCAGCACAATACCTGATGGATATGCTTCTGTCGGTATGTATCCTTTTATAGTTGTAGCACCGCTTCCTTTTGATGAAATATTTTTGCCCAATTCAACAACAGCAATTGCATTGTCCATTCCGTTCGCAACATATAATGTGTTTCCTGACAAATCGATCATCAATGCATTTGGGCTGCTACCATAAAAGCGGTAGTGCTTTGAGAACAATCCTGTCTCAATGGAATCAATCACTTTTTCTTCATTCACATTTACCACACTCACATAATCACTGTTTGCATTTGCGATGTATAAAAAATTATTATCTGCACTTTTAACTATTGCATTGGGATGAATGCCAAGGATCAATTCATTAATAAATTCCCCATTTCTGCTATCAATGATCGATAAACTTCCTAGTTTTGTTCCACCAGTAACTGGATTTATATATGCACTTCCCCATGGCGTTCCCGCATTTTCAAGTGTTGTATCTGTTACCAATGGACCAGCCCAATTCGTAACGTAAACTTTGTTATTAATAATACTCAATCCATAAGGAGCAACACCAGTTTGTGCAGTCCATACAATTGATCTGTCTTCAAACTTAATTTTTATGAGTTGATTATTTCCATTCAATGCTGCATACAAATAAAGAATTCCATCTTCTATGTTTGCAACAATTTGATTGGGCAAAGATTTATCTGCTGGCGCAATCTTTTCAATAGTAATCCCTGTTACTGAATCAATCTCTTTTCCATTCCATTCAGCAATCATAACATAAGACTTTTCATTTTCTCCTTGTGACGCGCCCCACGCAATAAAAGTTTTATTTTCAAAAACAAAAGATGCAATGCCTGAATAAGTACTGATTACGTTTTTCCATTCCGGATGTTTTGCAAAACTCCATCTTGCAATGATTGAATTTGTTTTTGTGCTCACCACAGCAATGCCATATCTATCTTCAATTACTAAATTTTTTTTATCAGGAAGAACACAGAGATCAAGCGCATGATTTTCTATTGATGAATCGCCATAGGTGATCACTTTGCCCGCAGATTTGATTAACCTGTTATAAGGCATCGTTGTAAACCTGCTATTGCTTTGCAGCACACTATCTTCAAAAGGCAATTTGTTGCCAGCTTTTTTTTGAGAGAATAAAACGGAATGAAATAAAATAATTGTAACACTAAACAGCGAAAACCTTTTCATGGTAGAATAAATTTATAAAAAACTATAGCCCACAGTCATCATCATATTGCGAGGCATTCCGGGCCATTTGTTCACATTATTATATGCGCCCATCCAATAAGTTTTATTGGTGATATTATTGAGGTTGATAGCCGCATTGAAATTTTTATATGAATAACGAATGCCCGCATTCAAAACAAAATATCCCGACAATGTGAAAGTAGGATCCAAAGTATTTCTCGAGCTCGCCTGCGAATGACCCGCAACAATGCCAAAACCTTTCAGCACTCCTTTGTTGAAAATATATTTTATCCAGCTATTGCTTGAGTTGATTGGCGCATTCTCCACAAGCGTTCCAACCTGCGAACTAATTTTGCTCTTTAGCACTTTTGCAACGCAATATGAATAAGAAATTGAAACGCTTAGGTTGGGAAGAATATTTCCGTTCGCTTCTGTTTCAATTCCCTTCGATCTATCTTCGCCTTGTTGTGTATATAAATTTGGATTTGAAATAACATTTGCATTCACCGCAACATTCTGTAGCGTTAATTGATAAACAGCAATAGACGCCGATAATTTATTCTTGAAAAAATTTGCCTTCGCTCCTGCTTCTAAAATTTCACTCGTAACTGGTTTGAATGGCTCATTAAATATTTGTGTGCTGGTTGATGCTTCAAAAGGATCAAAACCTTTATTATAAGTTCCATACAAACTAACATTCGGTCTTAATTCATAAACAATGCCAACACGCGGAAGAAACGCATTTACTTTTGATTGATCAGTAGTGTCATCGTCATCGCCTGCTGAATACATTTCTTCCCTCAACCCAACCAACAATTTCCATTTATTATATCTTATCTGTTCCTGAATATAAATTCCTTGCGTGTGATAAACTGATCCATCAACATCAGAAGCATCTGAATCATAATTTGATGGTTGATATTGATTGACAGGTCTTGCAAAATATTTTGGGTTCTTCAAACTGAATGTACCAACAGTGCCACTGCCTGTTCCAAACAATCTGGGTTGTGCCAAATATTTTTGATCAAGCGACACATCGCGTGTCGCTAAATCATAGCCAGCTAAAAACTGATGACTCAATCGTCCAGTGTTGAAAAGAAAAGTAAAATAATCAGTGAACGTATGCGTGATGGTATGATATTTCCAATTGGAGTAATAGAGATTCAATGAATCATTCGTGATATAGCTTTGTGGGCCATGCTCTGCAACATTTTGCTGCGTGATGTAATTGAGATAACCACTATTGAAACTGATATGCTTATTTATTTTGTAAGAAAATAAAATATTGCTTGCGATATCTGTTTCATGCAAATAATCTCCAGGTTGAGAAACGATAAGACTGATGGGCGTTGATTTTAAAGTGAGATCATTTTGAAAGCCCGGCTGTCCGCGATCAAGAATTGTGTTGATATGCGAAATAGAAAAATCAACATTCAACTGAACTCTGTCGTTTGGTATATATGAGAAGGAAGGTGCAATCTCATAAGACTTTTCATAAAACTGATCACGAAAAGAATGGCTGTTATCATAGCCTGCATTAAGTCGATAAAGCAAAGTTTTACTTTTATTGAGTGGACCAGTTACATCTCCTTGAACCCTGTAATGATCCCAAGAACCGGCAGATAGCTGAAGTGATCCTTCATTTGTTGACAAAGGTTTTTTTGTCACCAGATTAATAGTGCCACCAGGATCGCAATTACCATAAAGTGTTGCGGATGGACCTTTGATCACTTCAATTCTCTCTACATTAACAAGCATCGCGCTTGTATAGGTTGTATTATATCCACGAAGCCCATTAATCATCCTTGCATTTTCCGCTTTAAACCCTCTTATCGTGTATTCATCATAACCGGAATATTGATTCACACCTGGTGCATCGTCTGCCGCATCTTTTAATGTGAACTGCATTTTATCTTCAATCATTTCTTTGGTGATGGTAGAAATAGATTGTGGTATATCAAGCTGTGCAGTTTGTGTCTTAGTACCGATAAAAGAGTAATCGCTTTTATAAGAATGGGCAACGCGACCTTTCACCTCCACGCCGGGCAATTGTCCGATATTAAATGCAAGATGAATTTCTCCAAGGTTTTTTGTTTCA
>CAIYPC010000107.1 GCA_903927975.1 uncultured Bacteroidota bacterium
ATTAATATCGAAAGTCAAATTAAACCTTCAAGGTTTTTTCAATCTTCCCGACTTTACTAACTTTCGGATTTTACTGACTCCCAACTCTTAACTCAAAACTCGCAACTCCCAACTCAGAACTAATGAATCCTATCTCCCCTCACTTCAATCTTCCCAATAATCTCCGCTTCATATTCAAGCCATTCCTTCCAGCGTTTGCGAACAACTTCTTTATCGATATAATTTTCGCAAAGCTCAATGAATAAATGATAATGCCCTGCTTCGCTTTCCATAAAGCGACGATAAAAATTCCGCAGGTATTCATCATCTAGCCCTTCGCTCAATCGCTTGAAACGCTCGCAGCTCCTTGCTTCTATCAATGCCATCGTTAACAGCTGATCTAAAAATCTTTCCTCTTCACCGCCGCCTCTCCTCTGAAATTCTAATAATTTATTTACATATTCATCCTTGCGCTGCTTGCCGAGTTTTAAATTTCTTTTTTGCAATTCGGCAAGCACCAACCTAAAATGTCCCCATTCTTCGGTAACAATTGGTGAAAGTTCATTCACTAACATTTCTTTCGAAGGATAACGTTGTATCAACGACATGCAGCTTGCTGTTGCTTTCTGTTCGCAATAAGCATGATCGGTTAATATTTCTTCCAATGAAATGCTTGCAAGATCTACCCAACGTGGATCCGTAGGAAGTTGAAGACCAAGAATATTTTTTGTTTGAGACATGATTTACTTATTTAGCTTCGAGGTATCTGATGCCCTTACCATTTTTGAGATTAATAAGATTAAAAGGATATTTGATGCCAAAGATATGAACGAAGACTTTCTACATAAAAAATTGAATGAACGAAAACAACAGAACGCTTATCGTGAGTTACGTTTGCCTACTAATAAAATCGACTTTTGCTCCAATGATTATCTTGGCATCGCCCGCTCTTCGACGATCGACGATCGACCATCGACCATCCTTCGTGCTGGCTCTACAGGTTCGAGACTGCTCGCAGGCAATTATGCATTGATTGAAGAAACCGAAACGATGATTGCAAAATTTCATGAAGCAGAATCAGGACTTATTTTCAATTCAGGTTATGATGCAAATGTTGGTTTAATGAGTTGTGTGCCTCAGCGTGGTGATACAATTATTTATGATTATCTCAGCCATGCATCCATTCGTGATGGAATAAGGTTAAGTTTTGCTGAATCATTTTCGTTTGTACATAACCGTTTGGATGATCTGGAGAAAAGATTAAAGATTGCCAAAGGAAATATTTTTGTTGTCACAGAATCGGTGTTCTCTATGGATGGCGATTATGCACCATTGAATGATATCAGCGCACTCTGCGAAAAATACAATGCAAATCTCATTATTGATGAAGCGCATGCAACAGGTGTTGTTGGTGAAAAAGGAGAGGGGCTTGTTCAGCATTTGCAATTACAAAATAAATGCTTTGCAAGGGTATACACATTCGGCAAGGGAGTTGGTTGTCATGGTGCAGTTATCCTTGGCAGTAAAACACTCCGCAATTATCTTATCAATTTTTCAAGAGCCTTTATTTACACCACTTCATTGCCAGAAAGTAGCGTGGCTGCTATACAAAGTGCATATCAGATATTTCCGCAGATGAATGAAGAAAGAAATCATTTGAACAATCTGATTGTTCAATTTCAAAATGCATCTATTGGTTTTGAGAAACTGAAAAGTGAAACGCCAATACAAATTGTTATCGTTCCCGGTAATGATGCTGTGAAGAAATTAGCAATGCAATTACAGGAAAATAATTTTGATATAAGACCAATTGTTTACCCAACTGTGCCGAAGGGAAGTGAAAGATTGAGAATCGTGATGCATGCGTTTAATACGAGAGAAGAGGTTAGGGGATTAGTGGAGGGATTGAGAGTTGGGAGTCGGTAAAGTCCGAAAGTCAGTAAAGACCAGAAGAAAGAATGCGGTATTGCGTTTATAAGTTGAAGGGTTGAATAGTTGAAATGCGAGTAGAGGCATAGCCTCGGTCAATATTGTAGCAACGGATTTCAATCCGTTGTAAAAATGTCAAACGAATTTGCCGATTATGAAACTAAAGCTCAGTAGAAAATAAGCAGTACAAGAGTGCGACGCAACGATGCCAAATAGAATTCCTTAGCTCGGCTCACAAAAAAACTTTACTTCCAAATAGATTGTCTCAAAATATCATCAACACTATTTGTTGAAACAAAATAAATAAGTCTAGTTAAATGATATACTGCTAATGTTCCTCCTAAAAAATAAGCAAGCTTAGTGCTGAATAAAATTCGTTGGAAATATTCTTTTTTAGTAATCAGCTCTGTTGTTAAAACAATAATCGATACAATAGAAAATACAACTACGAATGGACCGAAGAGATGATAATATAAACTCTTTGAAATATTTCCTTCGTATAAAAAGATAATAGATTTTGTGATGCCGCAACCGGGGCAGGGAAAACCAGTGAGCATCTTAAATGGACATAACGATTGCGCAGTTTCAAGATGGCTGTTGCTATTGTGCAACATAATAATATACGGAATCACCAGCACGAGTAATGCACCGATGATACCGTATATCTTGCGGATCTTGCGAGTATTATTTATAGAGTTTATTAATATCACCTTGAACAATCATTGCAGCAACCATCGGACAAAAGAAACCAAGGACAAGCAAAAGAGTGGACTGATCTTTAGCAGTCTGCCCGGTTATCTCATGAATTCTTGGCAAGCCATCTTTGCCTGCGAGATAATAGAAATATAAATTTACCGGATAGCAACAGCCAGCGAAAATAGCAATCGGTTGTGAAATAACCTCTCTGTCATTAGCGGCATTGATTACCTCTGCTACTTTAATGTTCCAGTATATAAGGTAGAGCCCGCATGTGATAATGCCGAGAATCAAGACCACTAATGGATCGGTTTTAAATTCAGGAATAACTTGCGCCATGTTAGTTTGGTTTAGGTGTTATGAAAACAGTTGAAACTCTAATTTAATTATTAATTAATAATTATCAATTAATAATTTGTCTGAGAACTAAAAGAATCATAGTTCATTAAATAATCAATTAAATCATAGTTTAAGTTTCTTCATCAGCAAATTCTTCTCCGCTTGCGTCTTTGCAAGAGATAACGCATGCTGAAAATGTTCTTTTGATTTCGTGTTATCAATATCAATATATAATTCCCCGAGCAGTGTATAATAATAATGATTATTGGTCAACTGAAGTTTTTCTGCTTCTGCAATTGCTTCTTTTTTTCCGTTTGCTTTTGCCAATGCATAAGTTCTGTTGAGCGCAGCGATTGGCGAATATTGAATTTGCAAGAGCCTGTTATATAGCTGCAGGATATTTTCCCATTTTTCTTTTGTGTCTTCTTTGATGCTGTGCCAATATGCAATGCTCGCTTGTATGTGATAGGTTGAAATATTATTTCCCTGCGATGCCTGATGAAGAAAGTATGCGCCGTTTGCAATCAGTTCCTGGTTCCATAATGATTCATCCTGATCCTGATATAAAACAATCTCTCCGTTTTCATTTTTCCTCGCCGCAAATCTTGACGAATGAAAACACATCAAAGAAAACAATGCTTTTACATTTGGTTGATTTGTATGTTCATTTTCAATAAGCAGATAAGTCAATCTCATTGCTTCCAGACAAAGATCTTCACGCAACACGCTATCATCGCTTTCGGAATAATAGCCTTCATTAAACAAAAGATATAATGTGGTGAGAACAGTTTCTAATCTTTCATTAATTTCTTCTGCCGCAGGAAATTCGATTTTTATATGCTCGTTCCTCAATTTTTCTTTTGCTCTTGAAAGTCTTTTGTTGATGGTTACTTTACTGGTTAAAAATGCATTTGCAATTTCATCAATACCGAAGCCGCAGAGAATGCGGAGCGACAAGCCTATTTGTGACTCTGCAGAAATAGAAGGATGACAAAGCGCGAACAGCATTTGCAATTGACTATCGGTAATATTTTTTTCTGACAGATCAATTTCAATCTCCTCAACAGCAGATGAAGAAAGTTTTATTTGAGGAATAATTTTTTCGCTGAAAATATTATTTCGTGTGATGTGGTTTTTTGCTTTATTCTTTGCCACAGAATAAAGCCAACCAACAGGGCTTGGCGGAATGCCTTTATAGCTCCATGTTTCAAGTGCTGATAGAAATGTTTCGCTCGCAATATCTTCAGCAAGCTCAATATGCTCAATGCCGAGAAGCTTGCAGAGAACTGCTGTAATCTTCGTGAATTCAGTCCTGAATAAATGTGGTATCAGTTCTTGCTGTTGCATAAATAAAATAGCCCCTGCAAAAATACAGAGGCTATCATACTATTAATGTATCCCGTCTCTCTTTGCAATTTTTCTTACTTCCACGCTGTTGCCATCTCCTTGCAGAACAGGGCTTCCTTTGGCAAACTCAACAGCCTCTTCAACCGATTCTGCTTTCACGATAATATATCCACCAATTGTTTCTTTTATCTCACCAAAAGGCCCATTGGTAACAACGTTATTATGCCACACAACTTTTGCATCATCAAACAACAAGCCGTTACCGATGCTGAATTTATTCTGTGCAGCGATGCCGCCAATCCAATCCATTGTTTGTTTCATCCAAACCTGTATCTGCTCTGGTGAAGCCACCTTCATGCCGTCTTCGTGCCTGAAGATCAAAATGAATTCGTCCATTTTTTAATGTTTTAATTTGTTATTGAATGTATGATTTATATCTATTCAAATGAAGTTGAGGAAATGGGACAGGCGGAGGGTGGAAAGTTGATAAGTTGAAAGGTTGAGAAGTTGAAGAGTCCGAAAGTCGGAAAGACTGAAAGTTCGAAAAAAAGTTGATAAGTTGAAGTAAGTAATTATCAGCAAAAGCATTTTGCTATTTGGAAAAACTACAAACAACAAATTGAGCGAAGCGAAATCCCGCCGAATAGCGGGACTATAAACAACAAGCTACAAACCGGCAATCCCAAACTGCTTAAAATGATGCGTGAAATGTTTGCCATGCATCATCAGCCATTCTTTATAATTCATTGCTCCGAATGCCGGATGTATAGCTGTTCTTCCTTTCTCTTTATAATAAGATTCAAAATCATCCAGCTCCTTATTCAATCCAATTATTGCAGTTTGTAAATCAGGGTACAATTGGGTTTTTTCTTCCTCACTATCAGGTCCTTTAATCCCTCTCGGCATTTCAGCATCTCCATAAACGCTCACCAATTTTCGTCTGTTTGATTCTTCTTCTGAAAAATCCATCTCCGTTGTTTTTCTTCCATTGGTATATGCGACCACATCGATTAAATGCTCGATCATATCATGTGCTGTCATCGTTCCCCATAATCTTGGCGTGTCGGGTTTCAATGCGCTCAATAATAAGTTCAGGTTTTCTCTGTCGGATATGTCAATGAATTTGTTCATTGTTTTTTTATGATGAAATTAAAATATTCTCTTCAAGGAATATGATTTCTTGGCTGTTTCGGCTAACCTCTTTTTCTTCTTTACAATTGCAATTAGAATTGCTTTAGAGGTAAGTAAGGATGTTTATGGACTAACATATGGGGATAAGAGAAATAATTGAAGACAAGTTTTTTAAACGCCCTTTCCTCACATTTTGTCGATGTTGAGCTGGGCTTACGCCTAAGCATATCCAATCCTGAGTCATTCACTTCACTTGTTCATGGCATCAATCATAAAATGAAATCTCTATAAAATGGAGAATAAATGGTATTATAAAGATTTTTTGTAAATATGGGTAGTTTTAATTTCAGAAAACATTTTTGTTAATTCATCCTTTCTGTCATTTTTTAACCTGTTCTTCAAATTTTTTTTAACTGATTTTATAGCTCCATAATTTTCAACTCCTTAGTTTTTCATAATTTTTTGATGAAAAACCAAGCGTGTCCATATTACATTCGGTAAAACCATCTATGTTATAATTTTTTCCGGATTGGTTATAAAGCCAGAATGGATCTTTATTAAATGCAGCATAATCTCCGTGGAGTTTTATCTCCAGATTATCTATCCTTGCTTTATAAAATTCATTTAGATTATTGAATACTGTACTGCCTTTCAAGCGCCGTATATATTCCAATAAATTAAAACACGTGGTGAATTGTCCACAGGCTATTATTGCTCCTTCAGTATGTTGTTTTTGGTTCCCCGTGTCGAACCAAAGCGTGGTGCCCATTTCAAAAGCCTCTTCTGCCACTATTTGTATATTTCTCTCAGGCTTTAAATTAATCATGTCGTTATCATTTTTAGCAAAATTCAGATCGTTGGTAAAACTGAGATCATAGACATGATTGCTTTTTACCCTAAACTTAAGTTTGTTATCAGTAAAAAATTGCTGGTACAATAACTGTCTGATGCGCTTTAAAAAAACATCGTTATTTAATGTGAGCACTGAATTCATTCTTTGCTTAAGCATATAAAAAATTACGCCAACAGGAGTGCCTTTCAAAAAATTAAATAATAAAGGGGTTATGCCATCCGAAAAATTTTTATCAAGGTTCAGGCCGCTGCCATTTTTTAGTTTTGAGGATATGAATTTTTTTATGAACAACAGGCCAGCGCTTATTGTTAATCCAACAAACAGAAATAGTGTTCCAAATAAACCAAGAAAGAGATTTAATAAATGGCTTGATGAAAAAAAAGTGCCGGCAAGAAGGCCTGCGCCAACCAGGATCAAAATGATTGCAATTGTAAACACTCCCCGAACAGTGAGGCTTTGCAAGCCACTGTCATTTTTAATTTTGTCTGGCAATTGATAGGGATCCATATAATGGCTGCCAACATCGTTCACAAGCATCAGATCAAATGGCTTAAACGATGTCTCACCAGAAAGCCTGCGACTGTTGGCTCGCATCATACTTTCTATTCCTTGGTTGTCTGTAATGCCACCATCCATTAAACCAAATTTGAATTCATTTTTTAATGGCAGATTTTTTAATGCCGCCTTAAGGTCATTGAATACAAATGGTTTTGGAAGCTGCGACAGAATTTTTTCAATGGGTTCCTTTCCATATAAAAGATCAAGCTCATCCCAACCAATTTTTTGTAATTCTATTTTCAAATTATTCAATAGTACCCCAGTTGCTTTAGTTTCAAAATCGGTTGGAAAAATAATTGGTTC
>CAIYPC010000108.1 GCA_903927975.1 uncultured Bacteroidota bacterium
AATAACTCAAATAGGAAAAATATGATGACAAACACACTTATACAAGAACACGCCAACAAAACTTCTGACAGTCTGGTATTACAATATCTTGTACGGGAGCCAAGGATCAAATCAGAAAAAAAGAAAGCGATCATTTTGCTACATGGTGTGGGAAGCAATGAAAATGATCTGTTCAGTCTTGCTGATCAACTGCCCGATGATTTTTTAGTTATCTCGCCCCGTGGCCAATTTACTTTAGGGGCTAACAGATATGCATGGTACAATGTTGATTTTTCAACTGGTAAACCAATTTACGATGTAGGACAGGAGGCATCAAGCAGAGAAATTATCAAAAAATTTATTGCACAGGCAAAACAAAAATACAAGATTGATGAACTATACCTTGGTGGCTTTAGCCAAGGTGCAATAATGGGTTACACCATAGGGCTTACAGATCCAAAAGAGGTAAAGGGGATCATATCGTTTAGTGGCAGATTACTGGTTGAAATAAGGCCTTTCATAACGAAGAATGATGACTTACAAAAACTGAAAGTATTTGTTGCGCACGGGATACAGGACAATACCCTTTCTATCCAGTATGCAAGGGACGCCAAATCATACCTTGAAAATCTGCGTGTTCAATTAAATTATCACGAATACGATATGGGGCATAGGATAACTGAGATGGTCATGAATGATTTAAGAGCGTGGTTTGTTGAGCAGTGACAACAAAAAAAAATTAAAAATATTCAACCCCTGAACATGAAATCAATATTATTTACCCTATTTGTACTCTTAGACTTTTTTGCTTACAGTCAACAGCAAACACCTGAACGCCTGCGTCATTTAATGCAAACCTATCCTTCTTCACTGAATGAAATAGCTTACGGCGTTGATATGAAAGCAGGAAATTACGCGCAGGCTGGAGATGCAAAAATCTATTATGAAGTTTACGGAAAAGGGAAGGTGATCGGGGCAACTGAATTATATCTGGGTCTGCGAGAGGCCACAAGAAGCCATGCAGCGCGTATGACAATCGTAATTGGAAAAAATTTTTCAAAAGCAATGTATTGAATTTTGGTATCATTATTTATCGCGTACGTCGCATTTTTCTATTATGAATAACTGTGTACATTTACTTTCATATTGACTAAATATTCCATGCTAACGTAAAAGCCAGCTATATGAAAAGCAACAACAATAAAAGTATATTATTAGCCAGTGCGATTTTGATGGGCAGCTTTTGGATTGTTTTAACCAGCAGCAGACCTGATAAAACGATAGGCCGATCTGAAGAACAGGAGCAAGGGCTTATTTTGGTGAAAAATACAAATGGCCCTACCCTTGGATATTCAGATCAATCTGGGGTTAAAATTCTTAGTGTGGGTGGATTGTTTTTCAAAGACCTCAATAAGAACGGCAAACTGGATAAATACGAAGATTGGCGTTTGCCTGTTGATGAAAGGGCAAAGGATTTGGCATCCAAAATGTCAATTGATCAAATAGCAGGGCTTATGCTATATAGCGCGCACCAGGCAATTCCTGCTATGCCTGGGCCGATGGGGGTGGCCACCTATAATGGCAAAAAGTTTGACCCCGATAGTGCGAAAGCCTCTGATTTAACCGATCAGCAAAAATTATTTTTAATTAAAGATAATGTCAGGCATATACTGGTCACGATGGTTCAATCGCCAGAAGTTGCGGCACGATGGAACAACAATGTACAGGCCTTGGTTGAAGGCAATGGTTTGGGGATCCCGGCCAACAATAGTTCCGATCCCCGGAACGGAACAAATTCGGGGGTAGAATATACTGCCGGCGCCGGAGGAAAGATTTCGCAATGGCCTGATGAGCTTGGCCTGGCTGCTACTTTTGATCCTTCCCTTGTTCAGCAATTTGGTTCAATAGCTGCAAGGGAATACCGCGCATTGGGTATTGCTACTGCATTATCCCCGCAAATTGATCTGGGCTCAGAACCACGCTGGGCACGTATAAATGGAACATTCGGGGAAGACCCGCAGCTTGACGCTGATATGGCACGGGCGTATGTTGATGGCTTTCAAACCTCGACCGACAACAGTGAAATTGCCGATGGGTGGGGGTACAACAGTGTAAACGCCATGATAAAACATTGGTCCGGTGGCGGCCCTGAAGAAGGTGGCAGGGATGCACATTTTGCCTATGGAAAATATGCAGTGTATCCTGGGAACAACTTTGACGAACATGTAATTTCTTTTATAGACGGGGCTTTGAAATTATCGGGCAAAACAAAAATGGCTTCTGCCGTAATGCCTTATTATACCGTATCCTACAATATGGATAAATATGGGGAGAACGGTGGCAACAGTTACAGCAAGTATCTGATTACCGATTTGCTGCGCAAAAAATATGGGTACGATGGTGTTGTATGTACAGACTGACTGGTTACTGCCGACGAAGGGAAAACCCCTGAAATTTTTGCAGGTAAATCCTGGGGTATGGAAACAAAAACAGTTGCAGAGAGGCACTATAAGATTTTGATGGCCGGTGTTGACCAGTTTGGCGGAAATAATGTTGCGGGCCCGGTTATAGAAGCCTATAATATGGGGGTTAAAGAACACGGCGAAGCATTTATGCGTGAAAGATTTGAACAGTCGGCAGTAAGGTTATTAAGAAATATTTTCAAAGTGGGGCTTTTTGAAAACCCTTACCTGGATATAGAAACATCCAGGCAAATTGTTGGCAATCCCGAATTTATGAAAGCGGGTTTTGATGCACAGGTGAAATCTGTTGTTATGCTTAAGAACAAGGATAATTTGTTGCCCTTGCAAAAAGGCAAAACAGTTTACCTCCCCAAAAGATATATACCTTCTGTTCAGGGGTTTTTCGGTCCCCCGTCTAAAGAAAGATATGAAGATGCGGTCAATGCAGTGTTGCTGAAAAAATATTTTAATGTAACAGACGATCCCTCAAATGCAGATTATGCTATTGTATTTGCTGGCAGCCCCAATGGCGGCCCAGGCTATGATCCCCAAGATGTAAAAAAAGGGGGCAACGGTTATATCCCGATTACTTTGCAATATGGCCCTTACACTGCCAGTGATGCAAGGGAACATAGCATTGCTGCCGGTGATCCTGCAGAGCCTGCAGTAAAGGACAGGACCTACAAAGGAAAAAACAATACTGCTGCCAATTTCCAGGATTTAAAAACGATCCGGGAAACCCAAGCGGCCATGAAAGGGAAACCGGTAATTGTTGTCCTGACTTTGTCAAAGCCAATGATATTTTCTGAATTTGAAAAAGATATAAATGCCATAGTAGTAAATTTTGGGGTACAAAACCAGGCCATACTGGATATTTTGACGGGCGCTTCAGAACCTTCGGGTTTATTGCCCCTTCAAATGCCCGCGGATATGAAAACTGTTGAACTGCAAAATGAAGATATCCCGCATGATATGGTTTGTTATACTGATGCGTCTGGGAATACCTATGATTTTGGTTTTGGCATGAACTGGAAAGGGGTTATCAAAGATGCAAGGACTGAGAAGTATATAAAAATCCCAAAACCCGTGATTTCAGTTAAGAGTAACATGGCAACCTTAAGCACCGTACAGGGAATTGACATTTATTATACTATTGATGGTACCACACCTGCTTTTGTTGAAGCGGATCTTTATTCAAAACCATTTACCGTCAAAAAAGGAACAGTGATAAAGGCCATTTCAAAAAAATATGGCATTGATAATAGCAGTATGGCAGTCTTTAATTATGGTACTAAATAACCCAAATCACATGCAACAAACCTTAAACTGTAACGACAACTTTACCAATTGTTTTGCCGGTCTCTACCGAGAGGTGGGCATCTTTCATCTGGCTAAATGGGTATGTCCCTGAAACATGGGATTTAATCGAACCCCTTGCCAAAAGATCTGCTATGGATTTCATGCCGCCGCCATCTGACTTTACCAACGAATAATGTATCGTAACATTTTTTTCCTTGGCTTTTTCGAGTATGTCCCAGCCAATCATTGGCAAGAGGCTTATAATAATACCACCACGTTTGACTGCTTTTAATGACTTGTATAAATTATCTCCTGCAAAAGCATCAACAATAATATCAATATCCTGAACTGTTTCCTCAAACGCTTCTAAGTCGTAAGCTATGTGCTTATCGGCACCCAACTCAATAACAAATTGCCGGTTTGCACTTGAAGAAATACCAATTACATAAGCACCTAAATATTTTGCTATCTGAACAGCATAATGACCTACGCCTCCTGAAGCTGCCTGAATCAGAATTTTATCACCTGATTTTACTTTCGCATAATTATTCAATAATTGCCAGGCTGTCAAAGCCGCCAATGTTGCTGCCGCAGCCTGACCATAACTAATATTTGATGGTTTTTTTGCTACCTGATCTGCAGGTGCAGCAACATATTCTGCATATCCTTTCCCATGACCGAGGAAGTTTATCAACCCAAATACATCATCACCTATATTAAAATTTTCAACTGAATTTCCCCTTTCAACGACAACACCTGCAATATCCCATCCCAAGATTAATGGTTTATATTCACTGAGATGTTTTGCCATCGCACTTCCACTTCTTGTTTTAACATCGACAGGATTAATACTGATTGCTCTGACTTTTATAAGGATTTCGTTCTCATTGATATTGGGAGCAGCAATATCGGACATCATTAATTTATCAACGCCGCCAAATCATTAAGAATGATAGCTTTCATTTTTTATGTCCAATTTATTGGTGCGACACAAATTAAAATTAAAATATCATTTATTTCTAATCGTGTTTGTTTTCTATCCGTGTGAAGATTTTATTTCGCCCCTGTTCTGCCAAATTTATTTAATTCTTGGACCAGCCTGCCGGGGGAGCAATTTTAATATATCTACAAAATCTCTAAGGCTTTTGTGCCCAGATATTTTCATTATTAACTCAACCGGAGTGCCAGCTAAAAATTCATTTGTTCAAAAGGAGCGCCGACAAGAGTGCGATGTAATCCATTCAAACTTTGGTTTTGTCTCTGTTATGTTTTTATTGCCTTTCATATATGAGTGCTTAATGCGTTGACGAAGGCCTGCAAGGTTTACCAAAAATAATCCCTGGTCTGATATCCGATGTCCCGTAAGGTTCAATCCCATATTGAGTTTCTATTTCGCGGCCAAATCCGTCTGAAAAAATACCCCTACTTACACCCACTCCCCCGCCGCGTCAACCAAAGCCTTCCACAAGTGCAACGCGAAAGAGCTTCGCACCATGACACGGTAACGAAACGGAGCAATGTGGCAGACAATCACCGGCGCCTTCGCCATGAGTCCCTGGGAGACGCTTGCAATCGGGAAACTTTTTTCTCGGAGATCCTGATCCCAAAGATGGGTAAGCACTTCACGAACCTTAGGCCCTTCAAGTTCAATGGTAGTTCGCTGGCCGCTGACATCAACTACGCTGAAATGATGGTGGTTTTCCAACAGCAGCGCTGCGAGCTTCTGCTCAGCTTCGTGGAATCCTACAATAAGCCACCAGTCTGGTGCAAGGCACAGCGCATGGGCTTCACTCCCACCGGATATTGACGCCACCAAGACCTGACCTGGTTTCACCGGCAGACCTATGCCCAGTGCCTCAACAACTGCAGTTTGCGTTGAGCTGCCAGGCATCACACGCAGATCGATGCTGTGCAATCCTGACAATTCACGAATCGCCACCGTAGCGATGGTTCCCATGTTCATTCCTTCCAGCGGAGTTTCTTTTGCGATCATATGCGGTTTTCAATTAGTCTCTTCGAATGTTTTCTTTGTCAATGAATACAGCATCGCAGATGGTGGCACGAAGCACCTTTTTTCCGAAAGGTACGGCCACCACTTCACCCATCCGGTTCAAGCCATCGGCTACCAGTGCTAGTGCGAATGCACGCCCAAGCGCGGGCGAATAGTAAGAGCTCGTCACAAAACCAGTATGACGGGTTTTGCCATGCTCGTCCGGGTGCGCGTTAAGTTCGGTAGTATATGCTCCCTCTGGAATCACTTCGTCACCGTTATCTGACAGTAGGCCAACCAACTGTAATCTCCCCGCTGCCTTCAGATAAGGCAACTGGAAGGATCGCTTCCCGATGAATTCCTTCTTCTTAGACACAATCCAGGACATATTGAGGTCATACGGTGTTTGCGTACCATCAGTATCCTGCCCAACAATAATGTAACCTTTTTCCGCCCTCAGCACGTGCATGGTCTCTGTGCCATAGGCAGTCAGGTCATAGGGACGTCCCATAGCCCATAACCTTTCCCAAATATGGCGGGCATAACCCCATGTAACGTTAATCTCGAATGCCAGCTCTCCTGAAAAGGAGATTCGCGCAATACGCACCGGTATGTCATCAATCATCGCCTCCCGGCTGTGCATGAAAGGAAATGTAGCATTTGAGAGGTCAATATCTTTTACAAGTTCTTGGAGGAGCTGCCTGCTTTTCGGACCCACCAACGCGATGGTAGAAATATGTTCCGTTACGGAAGTACAATAAACCTTCAGGTCAGGCCATTCCGTCTGCAGCCACTCTTCCAGCCATGCAAGCACCCGCGCAGCACCACCGGTGGTGGTGGTCATCAGAAAATGGTTTTTACCAAGCAGGGTGGTGACACCATCATCAAATACGATGCCGTCAGTCTTGCACATCAATCCGTAGCGGCACTGCCCTTCTGGCAATGTCGAAAACATATTCGTATAGATTCGGTCGAGGAAAACAGCGGCATCAGTACCTTGGATTTCAATTTTTCCGAGGGTGGAAGCGTCCATCATGGCCACACCCTGTCTGGCTGCCACGCACTCACGCCGAACAGCATCTTCCATGCACTCTCCTGGCTTTGGGAAATACCATGGTCGCTTCCATTGTCCCACGTCCTCGAATATTGCCCCAGCTTCAACATGCCATTGATGGAGCGATGTGATGCGGATGGGATCAGAAAGTGGACCTCGCTCACGTCCGGCAAGTGCAGCAAACGGTACTGGAATATAAGGTGGCCGGAAGGAAAGAGTACCCACATCGGCAGGTGACAGACCGGGCTTTCCGCCTTGCGCAACACCATTAAGCTGGCAAAGTGCACCGATGGTGAGCATCCCGCTGGTCTTGCCCTGGTCGTGTGCCGTGCCTATGGTAGTATATCGTTTAATGTGTTCAATGCTGTTTAACCCTGCCCCAACAGCACGGCGCAAATCGTGCAGCGTTGTATCGCGCTGCAAGTCAATGTAAGCGTGACGCGACTGCTCTTCATCAAGCTCAGGTCCGAAGAATATAGATGGATTGTCGTCGCCACCGAAGTCTC
Organism: uncultured Bacteroidota bacterium; assembly: GCA_903927975.1. Classification (GTDB taxonomy): domain Bacteria; phylum Bacteroidota; class Bacteroidia; order Chitinophagales; family Chitinophagaceae; genus Puia. The sequence continues at coordinate 7,291 of CAIYPC010000108.1, forward strand.
CGGCCAGCATGCCATGGGTGCGGAGCCGGTCAGTAGAGTGATTTACCAGAAAGGCTGCGTGCGCTTCACTCCATTTTGGTTTAATACCAATATGTGTTGCTAGATCTACAATCGGTGTCCAACCGCCGGATATTGCGAGCAGATCAGCAGTTATTTGAAACGTTTCATTCGTATCGAGGTCTTGTATAATTACGCTTTCGCAAACACCTTCTGCATCGGAAACAGTATCCAGAACAGTGGCACGGAAGCGGATCGGAATCCCTGTAGCCCTTGCTGCATCAACACTGGATCCTTCCGCCACCGGTCGCGCATCATAGATAGCTTGCACCTGCACCCCGGCATGGTGAAGCCTGAGCGCATCACGATATCCCTGGTTATCAACAGTAGCAACTACGGCACGCTTGAAAATCTGCACACCATGAACTGCAACATAGGTCGCTGCTGCGTGGGAGAGCATGATACCGGGCCTATCATTATTTGAGAAGATTAATGGGCGCTGGAATGCGCCTGGTGCCAGCACGACCTGATCGGCACGGATATGCCAAACCCGGATGCGTGCACGGTTGGCCGGCGCCGAATTCCCAAGGTGGTCGCTTCGTCGCTCAATTGCAACAATATAATTCTGATCATATAATCCAACCGCAGTGCACCTGCATAGATAAGTAAGGCTTTTATGCGCCAGAACATCCCGCAGGCTAGCTGGCAATTCCAGTCCAAGGTGTCGGAGATGACCACCAGGTTTTGGTTGATCATCGATCAGCAGAACCTCACGACCTGCACGCAAATGTTCATCCGCTGCCTTTAGTCCTGCAAGACCTGCTCCTATTACCAGCGTATCGACATAGCGATTGGTCTTATCATAACGTGCTTCCTCGGGAAGCTCAGGCAGTGCGCCGACGCCGGTAAGGCTGCGTGCAGCAAGTCCGTCCGCCACTTCAATAACAGTGGCAGGAAGCATCGATTCTTTTGTACCGGATACCAGTTGAACGAGTGCATTTGGTTCTTCAACGCCCAACCCGACAACAGCACGCGGACGACCATGATAGGTGCTTGTAGTTATTGAAAGCATACCGCTGCGCAGCAAGGCAGCCACCATCGGCTCACCCTGATGTCCCTTATAGATCTTATCATCAAAACTAAAGGAAATTTCGCTCATGCTTTTAAACCCTCCTGCCCAATATTATCGGGCTTTTTTGGCTGTGTGGTGAAAGGAAGATATGCCGGCCCGATTTCATGGGTGATAGTATTTCGCCAGAGGTTAAACCACCGACCACATCCAGCGAAGTGCACCCATCGCTCGGCAAGCCACCCCTTTGGGTTGGCACGGATATGAAGATATTTCGCCCATTCGCTGTCGGTCAGCACATTGGGTTCTGGATAAGCTACCCCGGCCTCCGCTCCGTAATGGAACTCGGTTTCGTTGCGCAGGCCACAGTGGGGACAAGGAATATGAAGCATAATAATATAACTTTTAATGAGCTACTCCGGCCGCTCCATGTTCGTCGATGAGATGACCTGTCACGAAGCGGTCGAGTGCAAAAGCTTGGTTTAATTCATGGGGCCTGCCATGAGCCACCGTATAGGCCATGACCCAGCCCGAAGCAGGCGTGGCTTTGAAACCACCTGTTCCCCAACCACAGTTGAGGAATAGATTCTCTACCGGAGTGAGCCCCATAATGGGCGAAGCGTCCGGAGAGACATCAACAACCCCTCCCCAGGTTCTCAACACATGCGCACGGGAAAAAATAGGGAACAATTCCAGTGCAGCAGCCAACTGGTGTTCGATTACGTGGAAGCCGCCCCGCTGTGCGTAGGAGTTGAAGGCGTCTGTGCCTGCCCCCATCACCAATTCACCCTTGTGGGCTTGGCTGACATAAACATGGACAGCACCGCTCATAACCACGGTGTTGAGTACCTGTTCAAGCAGTGGGCTAACCAGTGCCTGCAACGGCCGGCTCTGGATTGGAATGGAGAATCCGGCGAGGTTGGCCAGCAAGGAGGAATGACCCGCCCCAACCATGCCAACCTTGCCAGCGGCAATGCTGCCCAAGTTGGTTTGTACGCCCTGCACCTTATTATTCTTTATGTCAAACCCTGTTACTTCGCAGCCCTGTATGATGTCCACGCCAAGGTCACTCGCTGCTTTCGCAAAACCCCAGGCTACCCAGTCGTGTTTGGCGATGCCGCCACGCGGCTGGTAGGTGGCACCATGAACAGGATACCGGACATCCTCGCTGATATTAATGATTGGTACCAGTTTCTTTACCTCTGCTGGAGTGAGCCACTCACTGTCGATGCCATTGAGGGCATTCGCATAGAGATTCCGGCGTTTCGATCGCACATCACTAACTGAATGTGCCAGCGTCAGCACGCCACGCTGGCTGAAGAACATTTCATAGCCGAGGTCTTCCTCCAGTGTCTCCCATAATTTTAGAGAATGCTCGTAGATGGCTGCCGATTCATCCCATAGATAATTCGAGCGGATAATGGTCGTGTTGCGGGCTGTGTTGCCTCCTGCAAGCCAGCCCTTCTCCAGCACCGCGATATTGGTTAGACCATGATTTTTTGCCAAATAATAGGCGGTTGCAAGTCCATGACCACCTCCCCCCACGATAACCGCATCGTAAGCTTTTTTTGGCTTCACCGACTTCCACAGTCGTGGAGGCTGCTCCGGAAAAGTGGCTGCCCGCCGTCGTCCTATTGTGCCGGGCGACAAAGTATCGTGTGTATTCGTCATGATTTTAATCGTTTCATTTGTGGATCGTACTGCGGATCCTGACCTACAGTGGCTGGGTAATCGCTGTCGAAATATCGTATAGAAAGTGATGTACCCAACGTGCTCAATGCTGCGGATACCCAAGCATAAGCGAGTTGCTTGCCAACGGTGTGACCGAAGTAGGCACTTGTGACATAACCCACCACGTTGCCCTGATGTAACACGGGTTCCTTGCCCAGCACCACATGCTCTGGGTTCTCAAGCACCAGACATACTAAACGCCTGCTCTGTGCATTTGGATTCATTTCATTAAAAGCCTCGACGCCTTTATATCCCCCGCCCTTGCGAACCGCAAAGGAGAGTCCCGCCTCATGCGGATTGTGCTCACTGTTCATGTCCGTTCCATAACTGCGATATCCTTTTTCCAAGCGCATAGAGTTGAATGCCCCACGACCGGCTGCAATAAGTCCGTATTGTTTTCCTGCCTGCCAAAGCGTGTCCCAGAGTTTCAGCGCAAAGTCGGCAGTTGTATAGATTTCATATCCTAGCTCTCCAACGTACGAAAGCCTGGCCAGCATCACTGGCACATGTCCAAGATAGGTGTTCTTTAGCTTGAAGTAGCCGAGCGCCTCATTGCTCAGGTCATCCTTGGTCAAAGACTGGGCGAGTTCCCGCGACTTAGGTCCGAAGAGGCCCAACCCAACCGTCCCGGCAGTAATATCTTTCACATGAACGGTGTCAGGTGCCAACTGCTTGAGGTAACTTATATCCGTGTTGCTGTTAACCCCAATGAAAAAGTCGTGCTCGCCACGACGCATAACAGTGATATCGCTCAATATGCCCGCCCTTTCGTTAAGCATTAAGCAATAGGTGATAGAGCCGGGTTTCTTGCGCAGGTTGCCTGTTGTCAATCGCTCAAGAAACTCCAACGCGCCTTTGCCAGTTACCTCGATGCGTTTAAGGGTCGTGATATCGAATAGACCGACGCCTTCCCTGACCGCGCAGACCTCAGCGCCGATAATCGGCGACCAAAATTTTGAACTCCATTCATCCCGTGGCGGAGATTTGTAGTGATCGAGCAGGCCGGCGTTGGCTTCATACCATTGCGGTCGTTCATAGCCGGAAGCTTCGAGGAAGAAGCCACCGAGTTCCTGCTGGCGCTGGTAGAAACCAGTAGTTCGGAGCGGACGTGGCGACTCCATCGGCTGCAATGGGTGCAGCAAGTCGTACACCTCCACGAAGTTCTGCGCACCGCGTTCTTCAATATGCTGTAAACCCAACTGGTGGGTATCAAATCTGTTTACATCGCATTCATGTACGGCCAATGCGGGATGGCCATCAACAATCCATTCTGCCATCGCTCGGGCCACGCCACATCCATGCGTAATCCATACTGCCTCAGCAACCCAAAATCCCTTCAACCCTGCCCATTCACCCATCAGGGGGAAGTTGTCAACGGTGAATGAGAACAAACCATTCATAGATTCAACTATATCGGCGTTCTTCAATGCGGGAATGACTTCGGCCGAAAGCTCCATAGCATCTTTCCAATCTTCAGGAGTGAAAGGCACCTGGCTTGGCATTACTTCAGCGAGTTCGCTTGGAAGGATATTCTCAGCCCTCACAGGAAGTGGCTTGTGTCCGTACCAGCCAACCGCAAGACTTTGTCCTCTCTGCTTGAAATAAAGGTCAGAACCCTGATGACGCAGCACGGGCAATTCAGCTTCACTCTTGTAAGAGACCAGTTCAGGCATAGGCGCTGTGTAGCAAAGCTGGTGCGCCAGCGGCTGTATAGCTTTCAACATACCCACCATCGCTCCAATCTTCGGTCCCCATATTCCGGCGCAGGAAACAACGACATCTGCAGGAAATGATCCCTGTGTCGTTTGAACTCCGGTGACGCGGCCATCGCTTTTATCGATTGAGGTAACCTCGCATTCTGCGATGAATTTCGCACCACGACTGATTGACCGCTCCCCCATCACTTCGTCAGCCTGTACCGCCCGGGCAATCCCATCATCGGGCACGTATAATGCACCCAGCAATTTATCGCGAACAAGCAGTGGGTGCAATTTCAATGCCTCCTCAGGAGGCATCACACGAGCGTTAATCCCAACGGACATGGCCAGCCCTGCCCTGCGGTGAAGATCGGCCAGGCGATCAGGTGTCGTTGCAATCTCCAAGCTACCCACTTTTAAGAAACAGGTCTCGCCGCCATGACGAAGGCTATAAAGCTTTTCAACTGTCTGGCGGGCGAACTGCGCCATGGTGCGTGAACCATTGGTTTGGAAAACAACGCCAGGTGCGTGAGATGTTGAGCCACCTGGCTTCCAGAGCTTTCCTTTTTCAATAACAATTACGTCACAATATCCGCGTTCAGTGAGCTCATCGGCTAATGAACAGCCTACGATACCGGCTCCTATAATTACAATTTTGGGCATTTTTCACCAGGGGTTTCTGTGAGTTGATCGCTGTACCAAGAAAGAAACTGCTTCACGAGGTATTCCTCATCGGCGAGCGGGCCGGGTATGTAGCCACCGGAACAAATGCCGCGGTAAGCACCTTCTGCCAGGCTTTGATCCTGTGCGTTGGTTTGAGTCCAGACTTTGGTGAGGTTGTCAAGATCATAGTCAACACCTTCCACAGCATCTGCTGCAACGAGCCATTTGGTACGCACCAGCGTCCGGTCTACCGAAATAGGAAAGACCGCGAAGGTGACGATGTGGTCGCTCAGAAAGTGATTCCAAGAATTTGGATGGGTCCACAGAGATAGGCCACTTCCCTCCACACGCTTTAATTTGCCGAGCAGTTTTTTGCAAGCATGTTCGGGCTTTAGTGTGTGGGAAATGCACTGATTGGCCAGCGGCAGCCGAACAGTGCGGAACCAAAGGCCATCAGGGAACTCCAGCAACTCATAAGGAAGTTCAAGGCTTTCCCACTCTCTTTCCTTTTCCAATAGTGTGTCCTGAAAGCGTTGTTCGGATGGCTGGACATTGTCTTTGTCTAGGCCCTTGCCAAAACCTGAGCTATAAAGTGGAACCAGCAGTTCAGGGTGATTGCTGTCGCAATGCAGGCACTCCCTGTTATTTTCTATGACCAGTTTCCAGTTGCAGGCTTCAATGATATCTTTCTGATAAGCTATTTTGGTTTTGGGCAACTCGTATGGAGCGAGATAGGGCGTAAGGCTCGTGCGCACGGCTTCGATATCAGCAGGTGCGGGCGTGGTAAGGCAAACATAGATAAGACCACCGATCGCGGCGACGTTTATCGGATTGAGCCCGAAATCTTCCGTGGGAAACTCAGGTGCCATGCCACGGGCACGCAGCAGCTTTCCATCGAGGTCGTATGTCCAGTTATGATAGGGACAGGAAAGCCCCCGACGGTTGCCTTTTTCTCCCTGCACCAATTCATGACCCCGATGCCGACATACATTATAAAATCCCTTCACCTCCCCGCGTCCGTTCCGCTGCAAAAAAAAGGACCGCTTTCCTAGTTTTAAAGTAATATAATCACCTGATTTTGGAAGGTCCGCCTCACAAGCCACATAAATCCATTTACTGTAGAAAATGCGCTCAAGCTCCTCCTCAAAAATTTCGGGGCTTGTGTAGAAGCGGGAAGGCAGCGTGAAGTTTGTATCAATTCTGGCGAAGGACATGATGATTTTTTTTGTAATTTGGACTCAGATACAAAAATTAAACTAAAACATAAATATAAGCTGTTATTTAATATTCCATTGGAGTAAAGACCATAAAAATAAGGATAAAACCTGAAAAAAATGTAAAATTGTTCCACCCTTTTTTTTAGATTTATTAATTAAGTAAGACCCAAAACCTGCAATCAAATATGAAGGATTCTCCAGCTACTGACAACAACAATCTTGCAAGTTTTGGTTATCGTCAGGAATTAAAGCGTTCCATGGGCAGCTTCTCAAGTTTTGCTGCGGGCTTTTCTTACATTTCCATTCTCACTGGTCTTTTTCAGATGTTTTATTTGGGTTATGGGGTTGCCGGGCCAGGATTTTTCTGGACTTGGCCAGTTGTATTGGTCGGTCAGTTGCTGGTGGCTCTCTGTTTTGCAGAACTTGCTTCCAGATTTCCGTTGTCTGGCGGGGTTTATCAATGGGCAAAGTTGACGGGAAACCCTTTCTTTGGATGGATAACAGGCTGGATTTATCTGGCTTGTCTTATTGTCACCATTGCTGCTGTGGCCATGGCACTTCAGGTTAGCCTGCCTCAAATTTCAAGTTCCTTCCAGATAATTGGAAGCTCAAATGATCCAAAATCGGTTGCTATCAATGCCATTTTGCTAGGTTCTATTCTAATTGTTATAAGTACCATAATCAATGTCAGGGGTATTAAGCTACTGGCCGTGATCAATAATATTGGCGTCTTTGCTGAACTGATCGGACTTATATTTCTGATAGTTCTTCTGTTTTTAAAGAGAGTAAGGTCTCCAATCGAAGCTGTCGTTCACATTAAATATATCGGATCCGGGGTCAAATCTTTTCCTAATGTGAAGCTCTTAATGGCAGCTACCGCTCTGACAGCCTCTTATGTTCTTTACGGATTCGATACTGCCGGAACACTTGCTGAAGAAACACATGATCCCCGTAAAAAGGCTCCCCGCGCTATCTTGCAGGCGCTACTTGCCGCTGGATTTGCCGGATTACTGGTATTGCTTTTTGCCCTGATGGCAGTGCCAGATTTAGCTAACCCAGATTTAGGCAATATACGGGGAGGGTTACCTATGTTGGTAAAATCAGTCTTGGGCGAAACTACCGGCAGCCTTTTTCTTTGTATTGTTATCTTTGCCATCAGCGTGTGCACCTTTGCAGTTCAGTCTGGAGCAGTAAGATTAACGTTCGCTATGGGGCGTGATGGATACCTGCCATATAGTAAATCCTTATCGGAAGTTTCCTCAAAAACCCAAACTCCTGTTTTAGCTACCCTGCTTTGTGGATTGGGAGCATTAATTATTTTAGCGATGAATGTTCAATTTCCAAAAGTGTTTGAGTTGGTAACCTCTATTGCGGTACTTTGGGCTAATCTGGCCTACTGGATAGTGGTTGCACTTCAACTGAAAAATAGGATTATATCGGCCCGGCGTGGGATAGATACGGACGCCAAGTTTAATTTGGGTAAATGGGGATTCCCCGTTAATATTTTGGCCCTGATTTGGAGCAGTTTTATGGTTATCAATGTATCATGGCCCCGGACTGCAACCTATGGTTTTGAATGGTATCACCAATATGCGGCGTGGATGTATACAGTTGGTTTGATTGGCCTTGGCGTGGTCATTTATTATTATAGGTTGATTAAAAGAAAAAGAATTTCTTAAAAGACATATGCTGTACACTCAATTTATAGATGGCGCATTAACTGCAAGTTCAAACAGGGAATCCTGGATAAACTACAATCCTGCCAATAATAATCCATTGGGTGAGGTTTCTCAGGCCAATGATCAGGATATTGAAGCAGCCGTAAATTCATCAGAAAAGGCCTTCCATATTTGGAAAGCAAAAACCGGAGCAGAACGCGGCAGGGTTTTATTAAAAGCAGCCCATATATTAAGATCCAGATTAGACAAAATTGCTTTATTAGAAACGCAGGATGTTGGAAAGCCCATTTCGGAATCGCTGGCTGTGGACGTTAGTTCGGCTGCAGATGCCCTGGAATATTTTGGGGGAATGGCTGCGGGAGTACACGGAGAGTTTTTTGATTTGAAAAACGCCTTTGGATATACGCGTCCTGAGCCTTTGGGTGTTTGTGCAGGAATTGGTGCGTGGAACTATCCGATTCAGATTGCTGCATGGAAAGCCGCTCCGGCGTTGGCTTGCGGCAATTCAATGATTTTTAAACCATCCGAGCTCACCCCGGCAACTGCACTTGAATTGGCTGAGGCATTTATGGAAGCCGGAGCACCGGCCGGTTTGTTTAATGTTGTTCAGGGTGATGGCAGGGTTGGAAGTATGTTGGTAGATCATCCGCGTATAGCAAAAATTTCATTGACAGGTTCTGTTTCAACTGGTAAAAAAATCTTAACCGGTGCCGCAACCCAAATGAAACGCGTCACACTTGAACTTGGTGGAAAATCTCCCTTAATTATTTTCGAAGATGCAGATATAGATAATGCTGTATCGGCAGCCCTGCTTGCAAATTTTTATACGCAAGGTGAAGTTTGTTCGAATGGTACACGGGTATTTGTGCATCGCCAAATTTTTGATTCCTTTTTAATGAAGCTAAAGGGCCGAACTGAAAAAATCAGATTGGGGGATCCGACAGATCCCGATACCCAGATGGGCGCATTAATCAGTAAGGTGCACATGGAAAAAGTAATCCGGTTTATAGATTCAGGGAAATCTTCAGGCGCAACATTATTGACAGGAGGCTTCAGACCTGAAGAAGATTTCAAAGGACGGGATATTACTTCTGGCAATTTCCTGACCCCAGCAATTTTTACGGATTGTGATGATTCAATGGAAATTTGCAAAGAAGAAATTTTTGGTCCAGTGCTCACTATACTTAGCTTTGACTCAGAAGAAGAGGTGATTGAAAGAGCTAATAATAGCGCCTACGGACTGGCGGCAGGTGTATTTACCAATGACATAAAACGCGGCCATCGGGTAATTCATCAATTACAGGCAGGCACATGCTGGATTAACAATTATAACGTAACCCCTATTGAACTTCCTTTTGGTGGATATAAACAATCAGGCCTTGGTCGAGAGAATAGCCTTGCAGCTATTCAATATTATACCCAGTTGAAAAGTGTTTATGTTGAATTAGGAAATGTTGATTCTCCTTATTGAAATAGATAAAATAGAATGGATAAAGTTTTTGATACGATCATTATTGGAGGCGGGTCTGCCGGCTGTGTGTTAGCAAATCGACTGAGTGAAAATCCGGACCATAAAGTGTTAGTGATTGAAGCGGGAAGAAGAGATGCTTGGTGGGACATTTTTATTCACATGCCAGCCGCGCTTACCTATCCGATTGGCAGCAAATTTTATGATTGGAAATACCAATCGGAGCCTGAGCCATTCATGAATAACCGGCAGGTGTATCATGCCCGTGGAAAAATACTGGGTGGTTCCAGTTCCATTAACGGAATGATTTTCATTCGTGGTAATCCGTTGGACTATGAAAAATGGGCAAAGGATCCGGGAATGGAAACATGGGATTATGCGCATTGTCTCCCTTATTTTAAAAAATCTGAAAACAGAACCGCCGGAGCAAACTCTTTGCGTGGTAGTGATGGTCCTCTCTATCTTGAGACCGGACCTGCCACAAACCCCTTATTTAAAGCATTTTTTAACTCGGCGAAACAAGCAGGCTATCCGCTGACAGAAGATGTCAATGGATTCCAACAAGAAGGTTTTGGAATGTTCGATCGCAACATCAAAAATGGGAGCCGTTGGTCTGCCTCAAAGGCATATTTGCATCCTGTTTTAGGTAAAAGAAAAAATCTTGAAGTAATCTGTAATGCACTCGCCACCAAGATCATTTTCGAGGGAAAGCGAGCAGTGGGCGTAGAATTTTTGAAAGGAAATAGTTTGCACAGAGTTACAGCAGGTGAGATTGTTTGCTGTGGAGGTGCCATTAATTCTCCCCAACTTCTTCAACTGTCGGGCATAGGGGATCCTGAAGTTTTGAAATCTGCAGGAGTTGAGGTGCTACACGAACTTCCTGGAGTTGGACAGAATTTACAAGATCATTTGGAGGTATATATTCAATATGCCTGCAAAAAACCAGTCAGCGTATATCCCGCACTGAAATGGTATAACAAGCCCCTGGTGGGCTTAGAGTGGATGCTCTTTAAAAAAGGACCCGCGTCAACCAATCACTTTGAGGGAGGTGGATTTATCAGAAGTAATGAAACAGTTCCTTATCCTAACCTTCAGTTTCATTTTTTACCTGTGGCTATACGATATGATGGCAGTTCTCCATCAGGTGGTCATGGCTATCAGGTGCATGTTGGCCCAATGAATTCTGATGCCCGTGGATCTGTCCAGATTAAGTCATCGGATCCAAAGGAAAAACCAGCCATTCGGTTTAACTATCTTTCTACAGATCAGGATCAGAGAGAGTGGGTAGAGGCTATCCGCTGTGCTCGAAAAATCCTAAATCAGCCAGCAATGGAAGAATTTAATGGCGGGGAACTTTCACCCGGACCAGCCGTTGATACCGATGAGCAAATACTAGATTGGGTCAGCCATGATTCAGAAACTGCTTTGCATCCATCCTGTACTTGTCGCATGGGTACGGATAACATGTCTGTCGTAGATCCACTAACCTTGCGGGTGCATGGCCTTGATGGTTTAAGGGTAGTAGATGGAAGTGTGATGCCGTATGTAACTAACGGTAACCTCTATGCGCCAATAATGATGATCGCAGAAAAGGCGGCTGATATAATTTTGGGTAATCAACCGCTTAAACCTGAAAAATCTGATTTTTATAGAAAGCCAAACTAAACCCCGGGCATTACTTTTCTAAATTTAGATTGGTGTAATTAATGGCAACAAAATACAACGCCACAATACAGCACAGAACCTAATTTCAATATTTCTGCCCTGTTCAGTTTAGAATATTTGTTACGGGTTTGAGTCAGATTCCAAAATCAAAAAATAAACCCGCTTGGACAGCGGGTTTATTTTTTGGTATCCTGTTATGAAATAAAAGCAATTTCTCTTATGATACTTTGAAAGCGCCTTCTAAACAGCCTTTATCACCGTGCTTATGATAACCCAATTTTCGGAATCATCACTGCTTAGCTTAACAATCTGATCTTCACTTTCGATGGTGATGAAATAAGATTGTTGTTTGCTCTTACCTGTTTCATATAGTTCCGTAATCCAATAGCTTTTATATTCTTTTTTAATATACTCCGAGAGCGCTGTGGGCAATTGAGTGGAAAGTATATTATGAACACTGCCACTAATTTGAACTTTTGCGGGAACAATGCTATTTGCGTGTGCACTTGTAAAACCGATAAGGAGAAAAAGTGCGAAGCCGATTATTTTTTTCATGTTAATTAATTTTAAGCAACAAAGGTATTTTCATCATTATGCGGCTACAAGCCAATATTGATTGGCGGATAAGACTGTTAATGTTTGTTAATCAATTTCCATTTAAAGAATGCAAAAAAATAAATTCAATCCCATAAGATCAGAGACCGGAAGCTCAAGCGCATAATAGTAATGGGTTAAACGGTGAATAGGGCAGATATACCTCTCTATGCGAATCATGTTGAATCTATATTCAAAACAATCAGCTTGGCATCCTAAAGATGTCCTTATGTTATGCAGAATTGCTTTTAAATAATTGCTTTGATATTTTCTTTCGAAAAGAACGCAACAAAAAGGTTAGCAACTAATCAAATTGCTTTTCCATTATTCGGTTATACGTTAACGTGAAATTTTTTTTGCATGATATCGTATTGCGATAAAAGCACAGATTAAGCAGATGTTTATCGATTTTAATGATAATGCATGTTATAAACAGTTTCATTTATCTTAGTACTTCATGAGCGGAAAACCGAAAAAATCAAATGAGCCTAAGAAGCCAGTAAGCCGTTTTCTTTCAGCGATAGGTCCTGGTTTTGTTACCGGTGCAGCAGATGATGATCCTTCTGGTGTTGCAACTTATTCAATTGCAGGTGCACAACTCGGAACTTCTTTGTTGTGGATGTCATGGGCAACCTGGCCATTAATGTCTGCCGTTCAAATGATGTGCGCCCGCATTGGCATGGTAACGGGAAAAGGTCTCGCTTCAGCTTTGAGCTTAAAAATCCCTAAATCAATCATCAGACTTTTTTGTCTTTTATTATTTCTTGCGAATACAGTTAATATCGCCGCAGATCTTGCCGGCATGGCAGATGCCACTCAACTTTTAACTGGTGTCAATTCACATATCAGCATTTTTATTTTTGGATTGGGGATAGGGATTGCTGTTATCAAGTTTAGATATGGCAGGATTGCCAAAGTTCTTAAATGGCTTGCCTTGTCTTTATTTGCCTATGTGATCACGGCTTTTATTATACATCCAAATTGGTCTTTAATAGCACGTCAGACTTTTTCATTTTCATTTGCAAACGACAAAGCAACTTGGGAAACCATCGTTGCAATTTTGGGAACAACCATCAGCCCTTATTTATTTTTTTGGCAGGCAGCACAGGAAGTTGAAGAAGAAAAGAAAATGGGACGTGATGAATATGAACGCGAGGGCGCAACAAAAGTTGAAATAGTTGATAAAATAATCGATGTAGGTGCCGGCACACTGCTTTCAAATTTGGTAATGTTTTTTATCATACTCACAACAGCATTAACCTTGCACGCTCATGGAATCGTGAATATAAATTCCTCAAAAGAAGTGTCGCAGGCACTAAGGCCTTTGGCAGGCAACCTTGCAACTTTGTTATATACTGTGGGCATCGTGACCGTTGGATTTTTGGCAATCCCAACGCTGGCCGGCTCGGCAGCTTATGCTTTTGCAGAAACATTAAATTGGACAGAAGGCCTTGATGAAAAATGGGGAAAAGCAAAAGCGTTTTATGCAGTCATAATAATTTCGCTTGCATTTGCGGTGGCTGTTAATTATATCAATGTCAACCCCATTAAAGCTTTGTATTGGTCAGCAGTACTGAACGGATTGCTCGCACCATTTCTTCTTGTGGGTATTTTTCTTGTGGGTAGAGATCAAAAAATTATGTATGGGCAGGCAAGCAGCAAAATAAATCAGGCTGTCGTGGGTATAACGGCTCTTTTAATGTTTGCTGCATCTGTTGCAATGTTTGTCGTTTAGATTGGAAATCATTTCGACTTTATATCGTCAATATTTAATTCTAAACAGCTATATCTTATTTTCAGTTTCCTGATATCTCTGTTTACAATTTAGTTTTTCTTATGTAAATATTGCCGTTCTTTTTTCATCATCACTTTCAGAATCCCCACCAGCATAAAGCTTCTTTACTTAAGAAAGGTTACGCAAATTATCAACAAATGTTTCTTGGATTTTATTACAACAGCACGTGTGCCTATTTTCGGTTGTTCATCAACGTTAATTTGAAAAGAATCATTAACGCTATTTGTTTCAAACCTTCAATTAAAATGTGGCATAGGCATTGTGTGTATGCCCCGAAAGGGGTATTGGATTTTGATCGGTTTTGTTTGACATTTGTTATTTATTTAATGATTGGCTCTGTCATACTGTTTGTTTGTTATCAAGCACTGGTTTTCTCTTCATCATTCTTTTCTTTTTCCGCTACCCTCTTCAGAAATTTTGTATTACGGCATCAATATTGATCACTTAAAATAAAATTTATGGCAACAACTAAAAGTGGCGGGCAGCAAGAGCCGCCAAAAAATTATGTGCCTCTTGCCGAAAGCGAGCATCTTCATCCTAAAGGTCACGCCCAGCTTGAAAAAACCGATGCTGGCGAAAAAATCACAGCAACACTGATACTACGCCGCCAACAAGGGGGCGAGACCAAGGGACTTGATTATTTTCAGAGCACTGCTTTTGCGGATAGGAAACATGTATCGCACCAAGATTTTGCGGGCATACATGGATCCTCCCAGGAAGATCTGACCAAAGTGGAACAGTTTGCAAAATCAAAAGGCCTTGAGGTGGTGGATTCAAATGCGGCAAGGCGAAGCGTTGTGGTGCAGGGAACTGCCGAAGAATTGAACAATGCTTTTGCGATAGAGCTTCATCACTATAAATCAGCTTTGGGCGACTACCATGGCCATGAAGGGCCGCCCCATCTGCCGTCTGACATCTCAAACATTGTGGAGTTGGTTGTTGGTCTTGATAACAGAAAAGTGCCTGCAAAACATTTCAGCATGGATCCTCCGCACACAGCATCACTCACACCTCAGCAGGTTGCCAAACTTTATAATTTCCCTTCGGGGAATGGCGCTGGCCAAACTATCGGCATCTATGAAATGGTCACTGGCGATGGTCCTCCGGGCTATGCACAGGCAGATATCAATGCAACTATGAAAGCATTCGACGGAAGCCTCACCGCTCCTACGCCAATAGCAGTATCAGTGGGACAATCCAATAGTGGGACGTCTGACGGGGAAACATTGCTTGATATCACAGTCAGCAGTGCGATTGCACAAGGAGCTAAAATTGCCGTGTATTTCACAGCAGGATCGAATCAGGATATTATCCATTGCCTGCAAAGGATGATCCATCCGAGTGCAGGGGATCCCGTTCCGACCGTGATATCCATAAGTTATGGTTGGTCACCCGATGAAACAACTCAATACATAAGCAAAGGAGAATATACACAGATAAGCCAGCTTTTTCAGGATGCAGCACATTTGGGAATAACGACACTGATCTCCAGCGGCGACTCGGGCGTTGTATTTGGCGGGAGCACAGCCGAAGCAAGTTATCCGGCTACCGATCCTTGGGTACTTGCTTGCGGGGGCACAACAATCGGGAACGTTAACGGCGCGAGCTTTACTGAATATGTTTGGAACGATTCATGGGGCAGTGGCAAGCAAAAATTGGCTGGCGCAACAGGCGGAGGGGTCAGTGGAAGGTTCCCTGTGCCTACTTATCAAAATGGTTTTCCCATTCCGAAAAGTCTTGTCGGCAAAAAAGCAGGAAGGGGAATCCCTGACGTTGCAGGCAATGCCAGCCCTGTCAGCGGGTACTCACAATCTGCAGGTGGACAATTAGAAGGCGGCGGCGGCACGAGCGCTGTTGCGCCTTTATATGCAGGCTTGATTGCATTGATTAACGCTAACTTGGGCACACCAGTAGGGTTCATCAACCCTCAATTGTATGCATTGGCCAGCACAGCCTTTCATGAAATCTCAGGCCCCCCAGGCCCAAAGAACAATTCTTTCAATGGTGTGACGGGATACCCTGCATCAAAAGTCTGGAACGCATGCACGGGACTAGGTAGCATCAACGGAACAGCATTACAAAACGGGTTGAAGAAAACATCGGCTAAGAGCCCAGCCACTGTGAAGGAAGAGATGGCTCATACCTGATCTACGGCAACAAAAAAATAAAAACCTAACAGACCTCTCGGCTTAATATCTCTGGTCGGGAGGTCTTTTTTTTCGGTTATGCATCTGCGTTACTCTTCCATCATTAAAAATTTTATTATTAAAACAGCTTAAATCAATTTAGCGTTCAAATAATCCTGCTCGATCATCTCATCAAAAATTTTCAATTCAATAAATAAAATACTTTTGATAAAATCAATCATTTTATGAAGAGATTTTCTATCATAGTATTTGTCTTATTGATGGTTTCTTGTATGCCAGGCTTTATACCAAAAAATTATCAGGGCAGTCCATGGAAAATGCAGACAATCCCTGGAAAAATAGAATGCGAGCTATATGATAAGGGTGGTGAGTCTGTTGCATATCATGATAGCGACAGCGTTAATAATGGAAGTGGCAAATTGAACCCAGCCAACGGAAATCCTCTGAACGAATTCAGGATGAAAGAGGGAGTCGATATCTCCTATACAAAGCCAGGTGGCATTGATGACAACCCGTTCAACAAATATGAGCCCACGCTTCACCAATTATATCTTGGGTGGACAGCACCAGGTGAATGGGTGAATTATACAATCAAAGCAAACAGCACTGGGGCATACCGTGTTGGCATAATGTACACCGCGAATGGCGATGGGGCAATTGCGATTGATGTGGATGGGAAACCCGCAACCGATCCCTTAAAAATAATTTCAACACATAATAATTCGGACACTGTTGCATGGAGGCAATGGCATCATTGGAACAAACTGGATTCGCTTACCACAATAAGCATCGCAAAAGGAACCCATCTCCTCACCCTTCACATTGTTGAACATGGCAATATGAATTTTGATTATCTGGAATTCACAAAGGAATAATATGTTGGGTGACCAATGAGTTTTCCAAATCGGTTATACCTAAGCGTTATAACGAAACTATTTCTCAGAATATATCAAACAAAAAACCAACCAATTGATCAATAACTCCCGTATTAAAAATTATCAATAATATTTTTAAAGATTCTTTATATTTATACTCTCCTCGTGAGTTTGTTGTAAAACGATTTCGTTTGCAGCAAAATTAAACCCCAATCCTACATACACCTTATACCTACGCATCTTTTAAAATCAACGACCAAAAGATTATCTATTTGAAATATTTTAAGCAACAAAAAACTTAAAATATTTTCTTATTTACAAAAACTAACTAAGTGCCAAAACGATCTTTCCGCTTCGCATCATGCAGCTTTGGTTTTTTTATTACAGCATTGTCTGTCTGCTTGTTTTTTTTATTGCCTTCGGTTTCAAATGCTCAGCATGAGTCTGAAAAAGGCCTTCCCTTTGTTACAAACTTTAGCGGAAAAGATTATCACGGGGGCGTCCAAAACTGGAGCATTGTAGAGGACAAAAAGGGCTTCATGTATTTTGGCAACGCAAGTTATATCATGCATTATGACGGCGTACGATGGAAAAAAATACTCACGCGCCCGTCAGGAGCTTATGGCTCTATCAGGAGCATGGCAATAAATAAACACGAGATTATCTATTATTCAGGAATAAGTGATTTTGGATATCTGTCCATGGATGACAGTCTTGGAGAAATGAAAGCGCATTCTCTTCTCAGCTACATTCCTAAAGCGCTGCGTGATTTTAATGATGTAAAGACTGTGTTTGTGGGCAGTGATGGTTTTGTTTATTTTCAATCACGCGAACGTATATTTCGTTTTAAAGAAGATGCTTTAGGAAAAGTTATTGAAGGCAGCCTGAAAACATGGGAGCCTAAAAGCAAGTTCATGTATGCGTTTTATGTAGACGGAGATTATTTTGTACACCAGCAGAATCTTGGTCTTTATAAACTAAATAATGACTCACTTGAATTGATACCCGGCAGTGAATTTTTAGGCAAAGAGAGAATGCAGGTGATGGTTCCTTATGCACGTGACAAAGACAATAACAAACAATATCTCGCAGGCCTGTTTTATAGTGGCTTATATCTTTACAATGGCAAAACGTTCACTCCTTTTCATACAGAAGCAGATTCTATATTAAAGGCAACTTTATATGCAGGTGTTATTTTAAAAGACGGATCTTATGCTTTTGCCACCGCAGGTAAAGGACTTGCTATTATAGACAAAAATGGCAAAACGATCCAGTTGGTGAATCGCCGCTCCGGCTTGCAAGATGAATCAATTTATGGGCTTTATCCAGACAAAAATGGCAACCTATGGCTTGCTCTCGATAATGGCATTTCAAGAGTTCAAACTTCTTCGCCTTTCACACAATTCAATGCACAATCGGGAATCAAAACTCAAGTGCTTGCCATTAATCGTTTTCAGGGAGATCTGTATCTTGGCACAACAAATGGTCCTCTTAGGTTCAATAGCAGCACCGCTATGTTTGATCGCCTTCCCGAGGTAGGCTCCAATCAATCCTTTGCTTTAGTAACAGACAATGACCAAATGCTCATTGCAACCGATGGTCTTTATGCTGAGAAAAATAAAAAAACGACTTTGATAGCTGCGTCAATTGGTGGCAATCTCCAATTGTCAAGTTTGTTTATCCCAACCAAATATCCAAATCTTCTTTTTGCCGGCGAAGCTATTAATGGCTTGGCTGTTTTTGAAAGAAAGACAGTGTCGGATCAATGGAAGCATGTTGGCTATATGTCTGGAGGCACACAACAAACCTGGTTTTTTTCAGAAGAAAAAGATGGTGAGATTTGGGCAGGCACCCAAAATGAAGTTGTGTATAAAATAATTCCTGTTCTAAATGCAGATGGCTCAATTGATCTGAAGAAATCGCACGCTGAAGCATTCGGAAAGGCAAATGGTCTGGGCTCTGGAAGTGGATATGTTGTACCATACATGGAGAAACATTTTTTCCGTGCGATTCTTTAATCTATCGGTTTAATAAAACTACAAACCGTTTTTTTCCAGACACAACTTTTGGAAATCTGAAACTTGCCTCTCACGACGAATCATCAACAGTAATTGAAGATAAAAATGGAAAAGTCTGGATACAGTACGCAAAAAAGACATTGGTTGCAATCCCACAGCAAAATGGGAGTTATATATTAGACACTACTTCGCTGTTGCCCATTAGTGATAAACTGATATCACAATTTTATACAGACGATAATGGCATTGTTTGGATGCCCACTACTGAAGGATTGATCCGTTATGATCAGAACATGCAAAAAAGCTATGGGCAAACTTTTCAGATCTACATAAGACATGTTATCGCTGGCAATAAAAACATTAATCCTGATTTGCAAGACAGCAGTGGCAAAAAAACCAGCATAGATTATAGTGATAATAATCTTCGCCTTGAATATGCTTCTCCATTTTATGAACAGGAAGATAAAACACAATATCAAACCTGGATGGAAGGCTTTGATAAAGGCTGGAGCGATTGGGGAAATAATTCTTACAAAGAATACACGAATCTTTCAGAAGGAAATTATCGCTTTCATGTTCGTGCAAAAAATGTTTATCAGATCACGAGCGAAGAAGCTGTGTATGCTTTTACTATAGACCCGCCAATGACAAGAACATGGTGGGCATATTTATTATACGCATTGGCAGCATTAGCGATTGTATATTTTATTATCCGTTATCGCACAAAAAAATTGCATGAACAGCGATTGGAACTGGAAAAGAAAATTCAGGAACGCACGCACGAAGTGCAGGTGCAGGCAGAAGAATTGACAACTGTAAATCAAATTAGTCAGGCATTGGCATCACAATTAAATCTTGATGATCTTATCAAGCTTGTTGGAGATCAAATGCGCCAGGTCTTCAAAGCAAATATTGTTTATCTCGCTATGCTCGATAAGAAAAATAATACGCTCAACTTTCCTTATCAATATGGTGAAGTATTGCCACCGATGAAATATGGTGAAGGCATTGCATCAAAAATTATTGGTACAGGAAAGCCTTTGTTGCTCAATAAGAATTTGAATGAACAAATTTCTCAATTGGGCATTCAACGTTTGGGTTTGCCATCGTCTTCTTATCTCGGTGTGCCCATTCCAATTGATGATGAAATTATTGGCGTGCTTAGCGTGCAGAGCACTACCAAAGAAAATTATTTTGATGAGAAAGATCAGCGATTGCTTTCAACCATTGCAGCAAACGTTGGCGTTGCATTAAAGAAAGCAAGATTGTTTGAAGAAGTGAAGCATGCAAAACTGGAAGCAGAAGAAGCCAAGAAAAACGCAGAGCGTGCCAATCAAGCAAAGAGCGCTTTCCTTTCAACAGTAAGCCATGAGCTGAGAACGCCGCTTACTTCTGTATTGGGCTTTGCCAAAATCATTAAAAAAAGATTAGAAGAAAAGATATTTCCGCTCACAGATAAATCAGATCCTAAAACAGAAAAAACAATTCATCAGGTATCAGAAAATTTGAACGTGGTAGTTGCTGAAGGTGAGCGCCTCACGCATCTTATCAATGATGTGCTCGATCTTGCAAAAATAGAAGCTGGAAAAATGGAATGGAATATGGAGCCTGTTCCTATGCCTGAAATTGCAGAAAGAGCTATTGCCGCAACTTCTGCATTGTTTGATCAAAAGAGCCTTACACTCGAAAGAAGAATTGAACCTGACTTGCCAGAAATTACAGGCGATCGCGATAAACTAATACAGGTTGTTGTTAATCTTTTATCAAACGCTGTGAAATTTACCGATCATGGTGCTGTCACTTGCCATATTTATAAAAAAGAACATGAAGTTATTGTAGGGATAACTGACACCGGTATTGGCATTGCACCTGAAGATCATGATGCAGTGTTTGAACAATTTAAACAAGTGGGCGATACGCTCACTGATAAACCGAAAGGAACTGGTTTAGGCTTGCCAATCTGCAAAGAAATTGTTGAGCATCATGGTGGGCGAATTTGGCTTGAAAGTGAATTGGGAAAAGGAAGCACTTTCTTTTTTGCATTGCCATTCAATAAAACAGACGCAACAACGGTGAAGCCTATCCAATTTGATGACCTGCTTCGCCAATTGAAAAAACGCGTTGAGCAATCACATCCTTCTATCAAAGGAAGCAATGCAACGATTCTTGTTGTTGACGATGAGCAAGGCATCCGTTCATTACTAAGACAGGAATTAACAGAAGCAGGATATAATATTGAAGAAGCTGCTAATGGAAAAGAAGCATTGGAGAAGATAAGAAAGGTTCGCCCAGATTTGATTTTGCTAGATGTGATGATGCCTGAGATGAATGGATTTGATGTAGCAGCGATTCTGAAAAATGATCCGCTGACAATGGAAATCCCAATCATCATTCTTTCTATTGTTCAAGACAAAGCAAGGGGATATCGCATTGGTGTTGATCGATATCTTACCAAACCTATTGACACTTCTCTTTTATTTAGCGAGATAGGCAACTTGCTCGAACAAGGCAAATCGAAAAAGAAAGTGATGGTGGTGGATGAAGATAGCGCAACCATGCGAACACTGGCAGACGTGCTGCAAGCAAAAGGTTATCAGGTAGTGGAATCAGATGGAAAAGAACTTGTTGAAAAAGCAATTGCTACACAACCTGATATCATCATCCTTAATTCTATATTAAGCAGCAATCAGGAAATTGTGAAGACGTTGAGATTTGAAAAGGGATTGGAGAATGTATTGTTTTTGATTTATCAGTAAACACAAATAAAAGAATGGCACAAAAAATTTTGATAGTAGATGATGAAGCTCATATCAGAATGTTGATTGAACAAACGCTTGAAGAATTAGAAGACGAAGATGTTGAATTTCTTACTGCTGACAATGGCGAAACGGCGCTCGAACTAATAAGGAATGAATTGCCCAATCTTGTTTTTTTGGATGTGATGATGCCAAAGATGAATGGTATGGAAGTTTGCAGGCGCGTGAAAAAAGAACTGGGATTAGACCATGTTTTCATCATCATACTCACAGCAAAAGGGCAAGAACTCGATAGACAAAAAGGGCAGGAAGTTGGCGCAAACCTTTATATGACCAAACCTTTTGATCCCGAAGTAATATTAAATAAAGCAAGAGAAGTTTTGGGATTGTGATCGAAAAGTCCGGAAGAAAAACATTTTGCATTTGCTGACTTTCGGTCTTCCAGACTTTCTGACTTCCCAACAATTTTAAAGATAATACGACAGTTGAGAAAATTCTATGGCACGGTTAAGACTCAAAAATATTCTTGATAAAAAGAATGATAATGCGGCGTTGATCATTTCTTTTATTGAACAATTGAAAGCAAATATTTATGTTGAAGATGAACATGGAAAAGTTTTGCTTGGAAATGCAAATGGCGCTAACAATTTCGAGACTCCCATTAAATTAGAAGAAGAAATTATTGGATGGGTTAAAGGAGATGATAAAACATCTGTTATCGGATCACTTCTTGATTTGTTGATTCAAAAAGAATACGAAAGAAAAAAACTGGGCAACGAGGTATTAACATTATATCAGGAAGTAAACCTGATCTTCAACTTTTCTGAAAAGCTTGCTGAGACAATCGATCCCTTTTCAATTGCAGCAATAACATTGGATGAAGGGAGGCACCTGATAAAATTCGATAGCGGCATCATTGTGCTGTGGGACAATCACGCCAAACAATTACAGATACTTGCTTTATCTGGAGAGGTATTATTCAATCAGGAAAAATTAAATGCACATGTAAATCTTTTGCATGATATATCATTAAGCGGTCAGTCTGAGATCATGGGAGATATGTCTGCGTTGAAAGAAGCTGGCATAATAATTCCTGAAGTGCAATCGCTCATTTACGCAGCCCTAAAAGTAAAACATCGCGTGATGGGCGCTATCATTCTCGCAAGCAACGAAGCCATTCAATATTCAGCAGCCGATTTAAAATTTCTCGTCACACTTGCATTGCAATCTTCATCTGCTATTGAAAGCGCATTGCTGTATGAAAAAAATATAAAAGAAGCAAAGGAAAAAGAAGAAGCGATGCGTCGCATTTTTGAAATAACAAACAAGTTTGTGCCTTATGAATTTATCGGATCGCTTGGGCGCAATGCAATCACGGATGTGCGATTGGGAGATCAGATCGAAAAAATTGTGACTGTTCTTTTTTCAGATATAAGAGATTATACTACGCTCGCTGAACAAATGACACCGGAAGAAAATTTTCGTTTCATTAGTTCATTTAATGAAATGATAGGACCGATTATTCGCGGGCATAAAGGGTTTATTAATCAATATCTCGGGGATGCGATCATGGCTGTTTTTCCTGATAATGCAGCAGATGCATTAGCTGCTGCAGTTCAGATGCAATTAGCGGTGGAAGAATTTAACCAAAAACGAATTTCGAAAAATCTTTCCCCCATTCAAATTGGTATTGGTATGCATACTGGTCCATTGATCATGGGCATAACAGGAGATTCAGAGCGGCTCGATGCTACTACTATTGCAGACTCAGTTAATACTGCATCGAGATTAGAGAGCCTTACTAAATATTATAAGGCCAGTATTATATTTAGCGAATCCACATTACAGCAAATGTTGTATCCTGAAACTTTTCATATTCGTTATCTTGGGATGGTTCAGTTGAAAGGCAAACATTTACCTGTAAGTATTTACGAATGTTTTAATGGCAATTCACTGACAGAAATTGAAAAGAAAAAAAATACTTTACAGCATTTCAACGAAGCCATGTTGCACTACCACAATAAATCTTTTGCCAGCGCCAGTGAAGGATTTCAGTATGTGCTTGAAATTAACCCACATGATCATACGGCAAAATTCTTTCTTGATAATACCATCCGTTTTATAAATAGTGGTGTTCCAGAAAACTGGTCGGGTGTGGAAGAGATGAGCAGGAAGTGAGGTGAATAGTGAATGGTGAATAATTGAACATTCAAATTTTAAAGCAATCAAGCTTTCATTTTATTTTTCTAGTGAAGTTTCACTCTCAGCACTACATCATTCGCGGTAATGAACAACACATCTTTCGTTTCATTGAATGCGCAATTTGAAGTTTGTCGATTATAAATTTTTATCAGCGCCAATAATTTCCCTTCGGGAGAAAGAATATCAACACCGTCAGGACCGCTCGTAAATATGTTCCCATATTTATCAATCTTGAAACCATCAGCCCCTTGCTTCCTTGTTGCTTTTTCTTTCAGTGCAGTCCCATCAAGCAACACGCCGCCATTTTGTATATCGCCATTTTTATCAAGATGATAAGCATACCATTTTGTATGTTCATTGCTGCTGCCAACATACAATATCTTTTCATCCAGCGATAACGCTATACCGTTTGGATTGGGAATAGAATCAATCAACAAAGTAGTTTTGCCATCAGCGCTTATTTTATATACGCCTTCAAAATTTATTTCTCTCGTAGGATCTTTATCTCCTTCAGGCAAACCATAAATAGGATCTGTGAAGTAAATATTATTTCTAGTATCCGCAACAAGATCATTGGGGCTGTTAAATTTCTTTCCGTTATAATTTGGTGCAAGCACTGTGAACGCCGGCTTCGGAGAATCAAGCGAAGCATTTAATCTTACAACTTGCCTGTTGCCTGATTGACAAAGCAATAATTTTCCATCTTTATCAAGAGCCAATCCATTTGATCCATTTTCACCATTGCGAAATGCAGTGTCAGTATAACCAGAAGGAGTGAGATACACAACGGGCGTATCTTTCATGCTCTTCCAATGAAATATTTTATTAGCGCGAACATCTGAAAAAAGCAACATTTGTTTTGAAGCAACCCAAACAGGACCTTCAGACCATTTATAATTTCTACCTATAATTTCAATGGTTGCATTGCTGTCAATGAGATTAACAGCGCTGCTATCATAAATTTCAATTTTACCGAGAGCGCTATCTTTTGCAGTGGTTGTCGATTCTTTATTCGGGGCATTACAACCGATGCATGCGATAGTATAATATAATGCCGCGACTTTTAAAGTATTTTTCATATCGGTTATTATCTTTAGGGAGATTGTTATTTTCGGTTAACCATATACGTTTGAAAACAGTAATTTATTTGACTTCAAACATGATTGACTTGCTCCCGCATTTTCCGTCTGTTGTATTCCCCTGTAGTATTGCTATGTATTTGCCCGGCAAATCAGATGTATAAAATGTCACCTGCTTTTTGCCCGTTTCATTGGTAATAACATTGGGTGACCAATAAAGAAGATTCCTGAAATCAGGCAGATGATTTGATAATTGTTGTTCGCTTTCATAAACGGGCGAATAAAATTCCCGCTGCACTTGCAGCCCTTCATAATCCATCACTATTGCACGTGGATCCAATTCAAATCCGGGCAAATCACCTTTGTAGGTTGTGAAGTTCATGATGCCAAAAAAATAAGTATTACCTGAAAAGTACATGGCATTCAAAACTTCAAGCTTTCTTACTTTAAGCGGATCATAGTCCATTATTTTTTGGGTGTCAAAAACAGGTATTCCATCCATCAGCATTAAAGGATTTGAATCAAAAAATTGGTCATCTGACAAATTGAATAATGACGATTGGTTGCCCGCAAAATTGAATAAGTGCAAATTGAAAACACCGTTCTTTTTTCTCACCGTCATATTTGCCACATATTCCCTCAGCACTTCTTCCATTGTCGTAAATCTGGTATAGTTATCGAGCAGGTAAACACTGCTCGGCGTTTTATAAAATGTACTCGTATCGATAGCCGGAAAAACAGATTGTCTCAACTTCTCCCCGGTATAAATATTTTGCACCTGCATGCTCACGCTTTTATCGAGAAGTGTATTTGGATGAGTTAACGGCACTCCAAATTCAGGAATAGATGCGCTGGAAAATTTTTCTGAGAAAGGGTTATTGACATCTATTATCCTTACCAAACTATCTCGGGTCGGACTTATTTGTAAAATTATTTCTGAAGAACCGAACATGTCCGGCATCTCAAATTTCACATTCCCGATTGAATCACTGACACATGCCACAACCTGAGTTCTTGTGCTTCGTATTGATACAAAGCTCTCCATATAACGATCAGGGGCGCCTGTCTTGGCATTCACAACTTTTCCGGAAATAATATGACCATGATACTCGGGCGCAAATTCAAATGAAGGCATTTTATTTTCGACAATATTCTCCCAACGAAACCTACGCCAACCCTGCGTGAGAAGCAGATTGTCCAAGGCTTCTTCTTTTGCTTTATCTGGCTGATCGAAATAGTAAGAAGGCGATTCAATAGTTCCTTTCAAATCAGACGTGAGCCAAAAATAACTATTGATATCATTGTCTTCCGTTGCCTGTAATGAATCGAGCCGATAAACAGCCATTGACAAATCTGCTCCCTGAGTTTTTCCTTTTTCGTTTGCAGTATTTATCTGAAAACTAATTTTACTTCTCTGATCATACTCAGTTTTGTCAGTAGCAGTTTCAATCAATAATTTCCTCTCAGGATATTTGAAATAAAGGCGTTCGCATTGCGGCTGTTTGTTGCTATTAAAAATAGTGAAAGAAGAAATTCCATCCCCGAGTTTATTCTTATCAATCGTAAAGTGCGCAACCCCGTTTTGCAAATTTTCGCTCACGGCTAGCTTAACTGATTGTCTGGTATGCACAAATAAATATATTTCACTTGTAGCCGAAGTATTGCCATTAACGGTAATCCTTATCTGATTATTTAAACCCCCTTCAACATGCATTGCATAACCTTCATTATTCGCAACGGGCAAATCCGCAATTGCATGGATTCCTTCAGGTGTAGATATAAATGCTTTATATTGATGACCTGGAATGGGTGTGAAATCAAAACTGCCCATGCCAAATTTCAATGGCGAGAATTTTATGATGGTATCGCTTTTTTCATTTGTAATAATACCTGTAAATTCTTCAAGCCCTTTCCCTTTTCCATCAACTGCTTTAAAAGCAAGCCTGCTCTGAATATTGTTCACGAGATTTCCTCCTTCAGGAAAAAAAACAATTGATGGTACTAATTGTTTCTCTTTAACAACCGAATCAATCACTTTACGTGTGTTGATGAACGTGACTATTTTTTCAAAGAAATAATCAGGACTGTAATTTTTCATCCAGCTTGTATATGCCCGCAACTTGTAGTTCCCTGAATTAATATTAACAGGCAAATAAAAAGAGCCGTTGCCGTGACCATCTTTCATCGATATCTTGGCTTGAAGCAAAGGTTTATTATTGCGATCGATGATTTCAACATAAGCAACCTTGCTCATGTCAATAGGCTGATGAAAAGAAGCGTCCACATTATATATCTTAAACCAGAGTATTTCTCCAGCTACGTATAAATTTTTATCAGTATGAACAAATATCTTCTCCTGAAGTGATTTTTTTTGATATTCATCAAACTGCTTTTCAAGTGTTGCAACAGTATTGTTCTGTGCATTGACATGCATGACTAAGAATATTAAGCATGTTGCTGATGCTAATATTTTTTTTATTTCTGATAGAGATAGATGCATTCTTATTCTAAACATTTTTTAATCTGCTTTGCTTAACATTCTGTTTCTAACAAAATTTATGGCCAAAAATCTGGCTTAACCTTTGTCCCACGCAATGTGCAGTCAACACATTCGGGGCTTGCTGCAAAAAAATCTATTATGTTTCCAAAACCTCCTAGATGATCTGGCAGAGTCGGTATTCGACCTCCTGCTTTTAAAAGGATGCTATCAACATTGTTTTCGATTACTATCTCATTATCGCATTGCATTGAATAGCCCCAATTAGGAACCTGGCCACTGGATATAAAAATTCTTTTTTCTTTTTCCTGATATACTTCAACGTAGCCTACAACAGTTTCACTAGGGTTTGTGAGGCAATGGATATTCCCTTTCAATTCTGATGGCTGGGCATCAAATATCGACCCTAATTCCTCTGTATTTTTTTTCATAATGCTCAAGAATACATAAGCGCCTTTGCTCATCGCATATTGTTTCACATCAATGCTATATAAAACACTTAACCTCCAATCTCCCTGCGGGATAAAAGTTAGCGGAAGAAAGATTACATCTGAGCTCAGTTTTTCCGAAGAGCCAATCAATATGCTTGTAGAATTATCAGACTGATAGCA
Source organism: uncultured Bacteroidota bacterium (assembly GCA_903927975.1). GTDB lineage: Bacteria > Bacteroidota > Bacteroidia > Chitinophagales > Chitinophagaceae > Puia. The sequence goes on from CAIYPC010000108.1 coordinate 35,051, forward strand.
TCTGTACAAAGAAAAATCAATCTGCTGAGAAACAGTATCCCTGTAAACCAGTCCGGTTATCTTAGCACTATTGGGGGCTCTTGCATATGTCAGGGAAGTGTAAAATTGAGAATGGAATTCCCAAGTCTCTGTATATTTCCACTCATAATATTTTGTATTATTTTGTGGGTCATGTGTGTTGATATAAATCTGCATCCCGCCATTTTGCAATTGCCAGCTAATAGTGTCAATGTCTGGTGTTGTTTGTATGTCTGACGAATCAGAAAGATATTCTTTGCCATCTGTGGTTTTTATTCTCAGCCTATATTTTTCTCCATTGTTCAGGGTTAAAGAATCAGAAGTATAAAAGCCATTACCTGTTTCGCTCAATGGATATGTATCATTCCCGCTTCCTTCAATCGTCACAAGCGCATTGTGCTCATAAATAACATTAGTTGTATCTACCAGTTTGGTTGTTCTTGTTAATTGAATGCTGGTAACACTATGCACAGCGCTACTGATAAAACCTTCCACTACCAGATATCCGGTAGCTGGAGAATTTACGGGTGCATTGTAAATCTGCTTGCATGCAGGTATTATAATGATTGCCAAAATAATGATCCAAATCCATCTCATACAAAATAATTAAAACCTGATATTAAAATTCACATAAGGTATCGCACTTCCAAAAATGGAAAGTTTATATCCATTCACAACGCCGTTTTCTGAAACATAATAAACCGAATAAGGATTCTTTCTGCCTGTGAGATTGTACACTCCAACCGTCCATGAGTTATGTGTTTTCTGATGCACTTTATGATTACCATCAATGTTCATAGAAAAATCGGTGCGGAAATAATCGGGTATGCGATATGCGTTTCTATCAGAATACAATGTTCTTTCTGTACCACCATACATAAACTTCCCTATTGGCAATGTTATTGGTCGTCCTGTGCTGTAAGTTGCATTCAGAGAAAAACTGTAGCGATGTGAAATTCTATAATTTCCAATCGCAGTAACGTTATGCGGCATATCATAGTTTGAGGGATAATAATGCCCTCCATTGATTAATTCTCCCGCAGTCGGATCGTCCATTTTTAAAAGCGTTCTTGAAAAAGTATAGCTCACCCATCCATTTAATTTGCCCGTAAGTTTTTTTATGAGCAGTTCAACGCCATAAGCTTTCCCCTTGGTATTGATCACATCCGTTTCGATATGATGGTTCATGACCAGCACTGCGCCGCTTTTATAATCGAGATAATCTTTTATGTTTTTATAATATACTTCAACAGAAGTTTCAATGGTGTTTGATTTAAAGTTGCGGTAAAACCCAAGTGAATATTGCTCGCCATACTGTGGTTTGATATTTGGATCGCTCAATTTCCAGATATCTGTTGGCGCAATAGCTGCGGTATTTGAAAGTACGTGTATATATTGCCGTTGGGAATTATAACCTAACTTCAGAGAAGCATCTTCAGTCAAAGTATATCTCGCTGCCAAACGCAATTCTGGTCCTTTATAAGTTTTGATAAATTTTCCGCTTGAATAAGTAGTGGTACTAATAATATTGTCTTCAGTTTTAGGAATGCCCGGCGGATAATTATTAACGGTTTGCGGCCCCAAATAATTAAACATAGAATAGCGAATTCCGCCTTCAATAGAAAGTGCTGATGTAATGTTATACTTATCACTTGCGTATAAAGCGCTTTCCAGTGCCTGTTCTGCATTAACCTCATCAGGCGTTACCAACGATGATTTGCCTAAAGGCTGATACAATCCGGGATGAAGTTTATATAGTAAACTGTTCAAACCAAATTCAAAGGTATGTTTTGAGCTTGCAAAATAATTGAAGTGTACTTTAAAATAAGTTTGATTTACATTGAAGGAAAGCCTGTATGCATTTATCGGGTTTGCTTCACTGGAAATATTATATTCATAACGATCATAACCGCCCGTTACAGTGCTATATAATTTATTATTGAAATCATGTTTCCATTTTACTGAAATATTTTGATTGCCATAATCGTAAGTAGTGTCATTGTTCAGGTTGAAACGATCCTTACTTAAGTAACCTGTTATATACAAATTATTTTTTTTGTTTATCTGGTGACTGATATTCAAATTGAGATCATAAAAAGATGCCTTGCTTTTTTTATATTGATCAGGTAATAAATTCAATAACCAGTTTGCATAAGTTGTTCTTCCGCCAATAACAAAAGAAGATTTATCTTTTATCAAAGGACCTTCTATATTTAGTCTGCTCGTGACTAGTCCAATTCCTGCAGAACCTGCAAAATTTTTCTTATTGCCCTCTCTGCTGTTAACTTCTAATACTGATGATAAGCGACCGCCATATTTTGCTGGAATACTGCTTTTATATAATTCCACATCCTTCACAACTTCGGGATTGAACGCAGAGAACAATCCAAAAAAATGTGAAGGGTTGTATATAGTTGCGTCATTGAATAAAATAAGATTTTGATCTGCTGAACCTCCTCGAACATTCAAACCTGTGCTCGCCTCTCCTACTGATTTCACGCCAGGCATCGTTAATACCACACGCAACAAATCCGCTTCTCCAAAAGCAACAGGCACCTGCTTGATAGTTTTAATATCTATTTTTTGCAAGCCCATCTGCATGCCTTTTACATTTCTTGCTTTTTCGGCCGATACAATTACCTTCTTCAATGTCAATACCTGACTCTGCATATCTATGTTCAATTTACCATCGCCGTACATCAATACTTTACGGCGTGTGTCGCGCATACCAATGCTCTGTATATTTAAGGTATGCCTGCCCGTTGGCAGAACAATAGAATAGAAACCGTATTGATCTGTTATTACGCCCGCCTTAGTACTTTCAACAATCACCGATGCGCCGATAACCGGTTCGCCGGTTTTATTATCACGAATATAGCCAGCTATAGTAACCGTACCTTTTGTGTTGCTCGCTGACTTGCTTCCGATCTCATTTATTTTGTTCTCCAAAATATTTAGCTCAACTTTTTTATTATTCTGCTGATAATCTTTCACAGTATCCTCCTCCTCGGTTTTTGCAATATTGCTGTTGGCATTTCCAAAAAAGTCTTTGGGTAATTCTGTTTGCACCAACAACCCTTTGCTAATGAATAAATTTTTATGGTCATCTATCGCGAATCCTAATGTTGTATTAGCAAACGCAAGCTTCAACACCTTATCTAATGGCTGATCTTTAACAGAAATGTCAATAATGATGCTATCTAATTGTGCAGTATCATAAAAAAAACGAAAGCTGGTTTGCTTTTCGAGTTGTTGAACAAATTGCTCAACAGTAAGCTGTTTGAAGTCGCCAGTTATCCTGGGCATTTCACTAATTTTCTGCGCCGTTACCAGAAAGTTTGAAAATAAAAGCAGCAAAGCCAAAACCAAATATTTCATTTACCAGAATATTTTATAAGCAGTCAACAAAATCACTTCGTAATTAAATCATAATAGGCGGCTAT
>CAIYPC010000109.1 GCA_903927975.1 uncultured Bacteroidota bacterium
CTTGCTACTGGCCCGAAAATACGTGTGCCACGTGGCTCTTCAGATTGGTTCAACAATACAACTGCATTGTCATCAAACCTGATATAAGAACCATCTTTGCGGCGCAATTTATTTTTCGTGCGAACAATAACAGCTTTTGTGACGGTGCCTTTTTTGATGCCGCCAGCAGGCAATGCATCTTTTACTGTCACAACAATCTTGTCGCCAATTCTCGCATAGTCTTGACCACTATTCCCAAGCACACGGATACAAAGAACCTCTTTGGCACCGCTGTTATCTGCTACGTTTAGTCTGCTTTCCTGCTGAATCATTTTATTTAGCTTTTAGCTTTTGCTATTAGGTTTTAGCCAACAGCAACATTTATTATCAATCTGAGGCTAATAGCTCGTGGCTAATAGCTCACAGTTTTTCTACTTCGCTTTCTCAACTACTTCCACTAATCTCCAGCGCTTTGTTTTGCTAAGCGGGCGACTTTCCATGATCTTCACGATATCTCCAACAGTGCACTCATTTTTTTCATCATGTGCATGGAAGCTTGTTGTTTTCTTTACAAACTTTCCGTAGATGGGATGCTTTACTTTTCTTTCAACAGTAACGGTAATAGTCTTATCCATTTTGTTGCTTTTCACAACACCCGTTCTTGTTTTTCGCAAATTTCTTTCAACCATTTTCTTAATTTGATAATGTGAAAATTCGATAATGTGATAATGCTTGGTTATAGCACATTAGCAAATCTGCTAATTGGCACATTACGCCTTTACTTTCTTTTTATTCAATTCTGTTTTTAGCCTGGCAATATCCTGCCTCAAAGCGCGGATGCTCATTGGATTTTCCAAGGGAGAAATTGCATGAGCAAACTCAAGCTTTTTCAATCTTAATTCATCTTCCTGAATGCGCGACTTCAAATCCACTTCACTCAATCCCTGTATGCTTTTTACAAAATCAATTCTTTTCGACATTGTGTCCTTATTTATAAATTATTCTATTTAACTGCTACGATGGCAACTGCATCGCGGCGAACAATAAACTTTGTTTTGATTGGCAACTTTTGAGCAGCGAGCAACAATGCTTCTTTTGCAACTTGTTCTGTAACGCCATCAGCTTCAAACAGAATGCGTCCTGGCTCAACAACTGCAGCCCAATACTCTGGGTTGCCTTTACCTTTACCCATTCTCACTTCCTGAGGTTTTTTAGTAATCGGCTTGTCAGGGAATATCCTTATCCAAACATTACCTTCACGTTTCATGTGGCGGGTCAATGCCTGGCGTGCTGCTTCAAGCTGACGGTTCGTTAACCATATTGCTTCCAGCGCTTTCAATCCATAAGAACCAAAAGCTATCGAGCTTCCTCTTTTAGCTGTTTCACGAATCCGGCCTTTTTGCGCCTTCCTATGTTTCGATCTTTTCGGTTGTAACATGTTATTCTAATTTCTCAATTTGAAAATTTCTCAATTGCTCAATTGCGCCATTTTCACATTTTGCAATTTTCGCATTTTCAATTAATGCCTCCTATCCCCGCCACCTCTGTTTCCTCCACCGCCGCCGCCTCTTCTATCTCCACCACCTCTTCTGTCATCTCTCCTATCGCCACCGCGGTTATCGCGATGATCATCTCTTCTTCCACCACCATCTCTTCTGTCAGCAGGGCTTCCGCCTTCTTTACCACCAACAAAATTCGGGTTCAAATCTCGTTTTGCTAAAACTTCACCTTTGCAAATCCAAACTTTGATGCCGATTTTTCCATACACAGTTTGTGCGAACAAACTTGCATAGTCAATATCCATACGAAGTGTGTGCAATGGTGTGCGACCTTGTTTAATTTCTTCTGAACGCGCAATTTCATTTCCACCCAAACGACCGCTCACTTTCACTTTGATGCCTTCAGCACCCATACGCAATGAAGAAGCGATTGCCATTTTGATGGCGCGTTTGTAGTTGATACGATTTTCGATTTGTCTCGCGATTGTATCAGCAACAATATTTGCATCCAGCTCAGGGCGACGGATTTCAAGGATGTTGATCTGAACATCGTCCTTGCCGGTGAGTTTTTTTAATTCTTCTTTTATACGATCAACTTCGCCGCCGCCTTTACCAATAATGATACCAGGCTTTGAAGTGTGTATTGTTACAATCAGCTTATTAAGTGTGCGCTCAATAACGATTTTTGCAATGCCGCCTTTATTGATACGTGCGGTCAGGTAAGTCCTTATTTTGTGGTCTTCGATCAGCTTGGATGCATAATCTCTTTTGCTACCGAACCAGTTCGATTCCCAACCGCGGATAATCCCCAATCTTGCACCAATAGGATTTGTTTTTTGGCCCATATTATGCTTTAATAGTGTTTATTAATTTTTAGATTCGGCAATTGCTTTTGCATCAACAATAATTGTTACATGGTTGCTGCGCTTGCGAACGCGATAACCACGACCTTGCGGCGCAGGGCGCATTCTTTTAAGCACTCTTCCATTATCCACAAAAACAGTCTTCACGATAAGGCTTGCATCTGCCGCGCTTTTGCCTTCATTCTTTTGCTCCCAATTCTTCACGGCGCTCCATAATAATTTATGCAACGGTGTAGATGAATGCTGCGGATGGTGCTCGAGCAAAGCCAACGCTTTTTCAACATTCACTCCGCGGATTTCATCAACCAGCAAACGCATTTTGCGAGGTGATGTCGGGTAATTTCTTAATCTAGCTACTGCTTCCATTTTATATAGTTTCGAGTTCTGAGTTCCGAGTTCTGAGTCGGGAGCTCCGGCTATGAACTATGAACTATGAACTATTTAAGATACTTTTTTACTTGAGTGTCCTCTAAATTGGCGTGTTGGCGCAAACTCACCTAGTTTATGACCAACCATAAATTCCGTTACATAAACAGGAATAAATTTGTTGCCATTGTGAACAGCAAATGTGTGTCCTACAAAATCAGGAGTGATGGTTGAACGACGGCTCCAAGTTTTAAGAACAGCTTTCTTGGATTTGCCTTCGTTTATGCCCAACACCTTATTCTCTAGGTTTGCATCAACATAAGGTCCTTTTTTTATTGAACGAGCCATATTAATTTTATAATGTGATAATTTGAAAACGCTTCCAACTTATCTGTTCAAAATTTTATTTTGCTAATTTTTTTCCGTTCTTTCTCTGGATAATAAACTTATCAGTTCCTTTTCCTTTCGTTCTTGTCTTCAATCCTCTTGAATATTGACCATTCCTTGAACGTGGCTGTCCGCCAGATGCTTTACCTTCACCACCACCCATCGGATGATCGACCGGATTCATTGCAACACCACGCGTTCTTGGGCGGATGCCTCTCCAACGGTTGCGGCCTGCTTTACCCATGCTCTGCAAGTTGTGATCGCTGTTTGAAACAACACCAACTGTTGCATAGCAATTGATAAGCACTTTTCTCAATTCACCTGAAGGCATTTTGAGAACTGCATATTTTTCTTCTTTGTTTGTAAGCTGTGCTGATGTTCCTGCGCTGCGAACCAATTTACCGCCTTGTCCTGGTTGCATTTCGATATTATGCACGTTTGTACCAAGCGGCATAAATTTCATTTGCAATGCATTTCCTAATTCAGGCGCAACGCTATCGCCAGATAAAACTTTTGCACCAACCTGCAATCCTTGCGGGGCGATGATGTATTTTTTATCTCCGTCAACATAATTCAACAATGCGATGAATGCTGTACGGTTTGGATCGTATTCAATAGATACAACAGTTGCAGGGATATCTTTCTTGCTTCTTTTGAAATCAATCAGACGATACATTTTTTTATGGCCACCACCAATGTAGCGCATTGCCCTTCTACCCTGAATGTTTCTGCCGCCAGTTGATTTTACTTTTTCAACCAAGCTTTTTTCAGGAACGTCATGTGTAATCTCAGCATACGCGTTGCCAATTCTCCAACGGGTTCCTGCTGTAATCGGTTTATATTTTCTGAGTGGCATACCTTTTTCCCTAATGGGAGATATTTTTATTTACTTAATTTTTCAACACTTTGCGGCCGTTGATATAGCCATTACTATTTTTAAAACCTTTCGGTTTAAATGTTCGAATACAAATCAATTGTTTCGCCTTCGGCAATTGTAACCAATGCTTTTTTGTAAGCAGGCTTGCGGCCTTCTACAGTTCCGGCTTTTGTGAAACGTGATTTATGTTTTGCCGGAACAACAATTGTGTTCACGTCAATAATTGTTACACCATAAAACGCTTCTACAGCTTTCTTGATTTCCAATTTGTTCGCCTTTCTATTCACCCTGAAAGCATATCTTCTCAACTTTTCCTGTTGCGCATTTGCTTTCTCAGTAAGTATCGGTTTTATTAAAACGTCAGAAGGTTTCATCTTTATTTATTTGATATTTCTTGTTTCCCCATTGTCAATTTTCACATTGAGCAATGCGGTAATTTCATTATTATTCTCCTGTGTTATTATCAGAAAATACTTTTGCAGCACTTTCGGAAAGAACCAGCACATCAGCATTCACAATATCATAGGTGTTCATATCAGCCAATAATGCACTGTTCACCTTCGGCACGTTGCGCAAACTGAGATATACGTTGTCGTTATATTCAGGGAACACAAACAAAGTTTTTTTGTTAGCGAAATCAAGGCTTTTCAAAATGCCTGTGAAATCTTTTGTTTTAGGCTTATCCAATTTGATATCTTCCAAAACAACAATGCCATTGTTTTTTGCTTTGAATGAAAGTGAAGACATTTTAGCTAAATCTTTCACTTTGCGGTTCAATTTAAAATCCCAGCTATGCGGTTTAGGACCAAACACGGTACCACCACCTTTATATAATGGGTTACGGATATTTCCTTTACGTGATCCGCCTGTTCCCTTTTGCTTGTGCAATTTTTTGGATGAACCCTTTACTTCCATGCGGGTTTTAACCTTGTGAGTTCCCTGACGCTGTGCAGCGAGATATTGCTTAACAGCGAGGTAAACCACATGCTCGTTCGGTTCGATGCCAAAAATTTCTTCAGGCAACTCAACTGTTCTGCCGGTCTTTTTTCCTTGTATATCTAAAACTTCTGCTTGCATGTTTCTTAATTTGCTAATGTGATAATGTGCTAATGAGATAATACGCTAATTAGCTAATTACTTCAGTATATAAACAATCGATCCGTTATGTCCCGGAACAGAACCGCTGATTAGGATATAATTCTTTTCAGCAAAAATTTTCACAACCTTCAAGCTCTTTACTTTCACTCTGTCCGTGCCCATTCTGCCAGCCATGCGAACACCTTTCATTACACGTGATGCATCAGAAGAGTTACCGAGAGAACCCGGTGCACGCTGACGATCATGCTGACCATGCGATTGTTGACCAACGCCATGAAACCCATGACGTTTAACAACACCCTGAAAGCCCTTGCCTTTTGATGTGCCCACTACATTTACTTTTTCGCCTTCGGCAAAAATGTCAACGGTAATAGTTTCACCTAAAGCTTTTTCTATTGAATAGTCGCGGAATTCTTTTACGAATTTTTTGGGAGCTGTGTTTGATTTGGCGTAGTGATTTTTTTCTGCGGAGATAGTGTGTTTTTCTGTCTTGTCGCCAAATCCTAATTGAAGAGCGCTGTAACCATCGTTATCCTTTGTCTTTACCTGTGTGACAACACAAGGACCTGCTTCGATGATGGTGCAGGAAGTTTGCTTGCCATCAGGACTGAAGACGCTCGTCATCCCAATTTTTTTGCCAATAATACCTTTCATTTTTTTCAATTTGCGCCGTAGGTATAAGGACAATCATTGGTTTCCGCAAAATGCGGATATGCAAGATTTCAATCCCTCGTTTGCTGCTGACCTTTTCTTTTCGATGAACTAATCCATCAGAAGTACCAGCAGTAAACAAACCCGGAACGGCTTGTTCATATGTATCTCTCTTTGCAGAGAGCGTTGATAATTTCTAAATCCAGCGCTGCTTTATTCGTGATAGTTTCACAAAGTTTGCAGATAGATTATATAAAGAACTGTTTTTAAAAGCTTTTCCAAAAAACCTTCTTAAAAGGCTTGGTCGTCATGCTTTAATCTCAACATCAACACCACTTGGCAAATCCAGTTTTGAAAGAGCATCTACCGTTCTTGAAGAAGAAGTATAGATGTCCAGCAAACGCTTGTGCGTATGCAACTGGAACTGCTCACGAGCTTTCTTGTTCACGTGCGGCGAACGCAAAACGGTAAATATTTTTTTCTTAGTAGGTAAAGGAATAGGTCCTGTAACTACTGCACCGGTGCTGCGCACGGTTTTTACGATTTTTTCGGCAGATTTATCTACCAGATTGTGATCGTAAGACTGTAATTTGATCCTGATTCGTTGAGACATAAGCCAAACCCATTTTTAGAATGGGAGTGCAAAGGTAAGGGTTGGCTATTAAACAGACAAAGTTTTATAATATTTTTTTTGAGGATTTTTCCACTTTATAAAAAATCATAGCTTTTTTAAGCTTACAGCCAATGAGGCAAAGCCTCCAGCCGCAGCTTGTTCTACACGCACAGTATGCTCACCAGCCATTAAATTTAATTGAACTCTTTTATGTGGCGATTCGTCAAATAGGAATTTTTTCGGCTGCCATTCGTCTATCGCCAGAGAATCGTCAACGTAAATCCTCACCACATCGTTCCAGGTAACATTCAGTTCATACTTGCCGGCTTCTACGCTAATCCTGCCAACTGCAGAAGTAAGAAACTCAGGATAAGATTTAGCCCCATCTTTCAAACCGCCCCACCATGCATAATACAAATCGTTGGTCTGATCAAGTTTGACCGGAGCTTGTGAAGAAATCGCTTTTATTTTTTCGGGTGATTGAACAGGATTTGAAGAACTGTCAAAAGCAAACCATTTCACCGACCATGAAATCGGAACGAAAGGCTCTTTATAACTAAAATGATATGGAGTTCCAGATTTAATCCTTTCGCCAAACTGGGTCACTATCTCATCTCCCACAAATTCCATTTCAATCGATGCCCCGCTCCTTGCTGAATTATCTTTTATCGCAATGATGCTTGATGGAATAGTTCCTTCATTCATCGAAATAGTTTTTACGCCATTTGTATTAATGACTTTCCACTTTCCTTTTGGACCAATTATATCAAACTCCAAAGTATCAGAATTGCTCAAAGGATTTGTGTTCCAAATTACCGGCGAGCGAAAATCATAAGGTCCCCATTCTGTAATGCGCATTTCTTTCTTTCCTTTCGGATGTGATTTTGACAAGAATGCATTTTGTGCTTTGGTTATTTCAGGAAGATGAATATCATCTTTTGTTTCTTTTATCAAAACCGGAACATCTGTGGTGTACGCATTACTAATCGTTGTGTCTTGCTTGAACAATGAATCGCAATTCTTATAATAATTATTTCTTCCAACTAAATCTGACGTATTTGAAATATCATTCACCAAATGTTCGTGAGCAAAAACATTATCAGCAATTTCATATCGCATGCTTCTCACATCTCTGTTTTTTGCATAGCCCCAATCTTTAGGCTGTTCTTTTTTCGCCCAAAGCTTAATCGAGATTTTATTATTGCTGAAACTGTTGCTTAAAATTTTATTATCCTGTCCCTGCTCAATAGCAATAGCTGTTTTATTTCCAATGAAATCATTTTTTCTTATTAAAGTATTATAGCTGTAACCGCCCCATATCCCATTATCACATTCTTCAATCTTGTTTTTAATAATTTTATTTCGACTGAAAGTAAGTTCCACTCCATTTGTAGGAGCATAAGAAAAATCATTGTGATAAAGAAGATTGTCATTGCAGCCTCCTTTTCCGGTATCCATGGTCGTTTGACCAGCCCATAAAAAAAATCCATCACCGGAATGTGTTGCAGAATTATAAGCGAAAATATTTTCGTTGCATTGTTCAAAAACAATAATGGCTGCAGAATCCTGTCCTCTGTTATAAACCCCATAACTAAAACCGCGAACATTCCAATCAAGTTTATTATACATGAATTTATTGCGACTGCTTTTATATAAGCCAATCCCAATTCCTGAGTTGTAAGAAAAATCATTATTGTAAATCATTCCGTCGTTGCATTCAGTCATCATCAATGCACATTGTCCACCCGTGACAAAATTATTATTGACAACTGCACTGTTGCATCCGCGCAAATACATCGCAGCGCCGTATCGCAGCCATTCATCTTTTTCATTATGATGATAGCTCATCCAATCGCTCACATCTTCTTTTTGTAAAGTGCTATTTAAATGCTGGCGATAATTATAACTGAAATCACAATGTTCGATGGTAAGTCCATCTACATTCTTTGCAAGGAGCGCAACTTTATATCCTTTTGCATTCAGGTTTTTTATCGTGATGTTCTTTCCGCTTTTAATAAGAATTGCGATGCCATAAAATTCATCAGGCATTTGTTTGCCATTGCTTCCTTTTAGCGTGGCATCATTAAAATCAACAACAATATCATTTCCGTCAATCTCAATAACAGGATCTTGAGAATTTACATTTGCATCAAACAGATAAATATCTTTTTTGATTTTTGTTGAAGCATTAATCTTCATTCCATTTTTCAGTTCCACAAATTGACAAAAAGAATGGTTGGCAAAAATGATTATGCAGATGTGCAGTAGATAGAGCCTTTTCATATCAGTTAGAGTAGATCGTAAAGTTCATGATTTCTGACAAGAAAAAATGAGGAGCCGGAAAGCATAGCCAAACATACTTTTCAATCCCTCATTTCTAATTACTAATTATTAATCTCCTATCTGCCTCCCGGCGGGCAATGCTCTTTCAGATAATTTGTATATAAAGTTTTTAGATGATCACTAGTTCCAGCACCTTCTGAAATACTGTGCGTACGATTAGGATATGACATCAACTGAAACTGTCTGTTATATTTTACCAGTTCGTTAATCAGCATTTCTGCATTGTTGTAATGAACATTATCATCACCGGTGCCGTGAATGTATAATAAATTTCCGCGTAGATTTTTTGCATAAGTGATGGGTGATCCTTTCACAAAATCCTCTCGGGTTTCCTGTGGCACGCCCATATATCTTTCCTGATAAATATTATCATAAGTAAGTTCGTTGCCAACTGCGGCAATGGCAATCCCTGTTTTGTAAATTTCAGGATGCTGGAACATCAGGTTCAATGTTGCAGAGCCGCCACCGCTCCAGCCCCACACTGCAATGCGCGATGTATCCACAAAAGACCATTTCAAAATTTCTTTGGCAGCCATCGCCTGATCATTGATATTGATTAA
>CAIYPC010000110.1 GCA_903927975.1 uncultured Bacteroidota bacterium
AGATTATTAAAAGGCTGATGAAAAAGCCTCATCACCCAATCTCTGCCGCCGATCGTGCGAGTGAAATTCAGCTTATTAAAAACGGATGTTTCTTCTTCGCTATTGAAAATAGAAAGGTCGTCGTAGGTGGTTTTGTCAATTTCCATGCCCCTGCCCCTAAAGGGGTATTTATTTTTTGATTAAAAAAATATGAGAATAAAGCAATCGTGGTTAAGCCCAGCATTTTAAAGACTAACGAGTAAATGATAATCTTTGTCCTTTCTGAGATTCATCATGAGCACCGTTTCCATAAACTAAATGTCCATTTACAAATGTATTTTTTACAGTTGCAGGAAAAACAAATCCTTCCAATGGACTCCATCCGCATTTGTACAAAATATTTCCTTTACTCACGGTGCTTTGCTCATTCAGATCCACCATCACCAAATCGGCATAATAACCTTCGCGTATAAAGCCCCTGTCTTCAATCTGAAAACATTTTGCAACGCAATGGCTCATTTTATCAACCACTTTTTCAAGGCTTATTTTTCCCTGCTTAACATAATGAAGCATCAACAATAATGAGTGCTGCACCAATGGTAGCCCTGCATGTGCTTTTTCATAAGGCTCATTTTTTTCTTCCCACGTGTGCGGGGCGTGGTCGGTGGCGATCAGATCCAAACGATCATCAAGCAAGGCTTTCCAAAGAGCTTCACGATTATGTGGTGCTTTAATGGCAGGGTTGCATTTTATCTGGTTGCCCAATTTCGCATAGTCATCACTGGTAAAATGTAAATGATGAACACATACTTCGGCTGTTATTCTTTTTTGTTCCAAAGGCAACATATTGCTGAAAAGCTGCATTTCTTTTTCTGTGGTTAAATGAAAAACATGCAAACGGCTGTCATATTTTTTGGCGAACTGAATGGCTGTGAGCGAAGATTCAAAACATGCTTCTTCATCCCTGATGATTGGATGATCGGCTGCTGTCAGTTCCCTGTTTTCTTTTTTTAATCTTTCCAGATTTTGTTTGATGATTTTTTCATCTTCACAATGTGTGGCAATCAACAATTCGCTTTCGCGGAACAGTTTATCGAGCGTGAGATAATTATCAACCAACAAATTTCCTGTTGATGAACCCATAAATATTTTGATGCCACACACTTCCTTCTTTTTTTCATTTGTCCTCAGCACTTCATCCGAATTGCTGTTCGATGTGCCCATATAAAAAGAATAATTTGCGAGTGAAGTACGGGCAGCGATGTCGTATTTATCTTCCAGCAATTGTTGTGTAAAAGCTGGTGGAATGGTATTCGGCATTTCCATAAACGACGTTACGCCACCTGCAACCGCAGCTTTTGCTTCTGTATAGATCGTTGCTTTATGCGTTAAGCCCGGCTCGCGAAAATGGACCTGGTCGTCGATAGCACCGGGCAATAAATGCTTTCCTTCGCCGTTGATTTCTTTTGCAAGAAATGTAGTTTGTATATTCGCAGCTACTTTGTCAATCCGCCCGTTTTTTATAAGGATATCGCCTGAGAATGTAGTCCCTTCATTAACGATGGATATGTTTTTTATCAGGTAGTTTTGCATGTTTTTAAATTGAAACTAACTAAAACGCTAACATGACGCAATTTAGAAAAACCATCGTAAGGCTTTATATAATTTTATTTTTTCCTGTTTCTGCTTTCGCACAATCCACTTTTTTGCCACAGGGCAACAAGTTTGAGCATTTTCTGGATCGCATGGAAATTTTGCTGCAGACCAATCCCGAATTGAATATATCAACCGTGAAACCGATGAGCCGCAAGCTTGCCGTGCAGATTGCGCAGATGTCAGACTCATTACATCATTTTTATCCTTACGATTATTTTTATCGCTTATCTAAAATTGATCAGTATGCGCTTCATGATCTTTTGATGAACAATATAGAATGGGTTTCGGGAAGTAAAGATAGCTTTAACAGCAAGAAACCTCTTTTAGGGGCTTTCTATCCGCACAAAGCAAATTTTTATGAAGTGAATGAGAAAGATTTTTTTCTTGCTATTGATCCCGTGATACAAGAAACGCAATCTTATCAAACCAATAATAGCGATAGAATTTTTCTAAATGAAAAAGGGCTCACCATGCGCGGCATGATTGCTGGCAAGCTTGGCTTCTCGGCTTTTTTAACGGATAATCAAGAACGCGGGCCGGATTATTTTCAACAAAGAGTTACGGCCACAGGATTTGACGCTGTGCCCGGTGCAGGTTATTATAAATCGTTCAAGAAAACGGCATTTGATTATTTCGATAATCGTGCTTCTATTTATTTCAATGCCATGAAATATTTTGATTTTCAATTTGGCTATGATAAAAATTTTATCGGCAATGGCTATCGCAGCTTGTTCTTGAGCGATTATGCTGCTCCTTATTTGTTCTTGAAATTCAATACGCGCATCTGGAAATTGAATTATCAGAACCTTTATATGGAACTGACGAACCAGCATTTGCCCGGCGATTATCAATACCCAAAAAAGTATGCCGTTATACATCATCTCAGCATAAATGCTGCAAAATGGTTGAATGTGGGCTTATATGAAAATGTGGTTTTTAGCAGAGCTGATCATTTTGACTTTTCATATTTGAACCCGGTAATCTTTTTAGTTTCTGCGCAGCAGCAAAATGGCAGCCCTGATAAAACTACTGTAGGTCTTGATTTTAAAGCGAACCTTGGCCATGCAACACAATTTTATGGACAATTGGTGATCAATGAATTTGTGCTGAACCAGATTGTTCATTATAGCCGTGGTTATTGGGCAAATAAGCAAGGTCTTCAATTGGGCATGAAATATATTGATGCCTTCAATATTAAAAACCTTGATTTGCAGATTGAAGGAAATGTGGTGAGGCCATTTACATATTCGCACAATGATACTGTTTCTAATTTTTCCAATTATAATCAACCATTGGCTCATCCATTGGGTGCAAATTTTGATGAGCTGATTGTGATTGCTCATTATCAACCTTCGCCAAAATGGAACGTAGAAGGGAAACTGATTTATTATAGACAAGGGCTTGATTCAACAGCAAGCTCAAACTTCGGCAGCAATATTTTTAAAAATTATACTACCCGTTCCGCAGGCGATTATGGATATAAGGTGGGAAGCGGCCTTCTCTCCAATTGTTTGTATTTGTCTGGATCAGTTTCTTATGAATTGAGAGAAAATTTTTTCATAGATGCATCGGTTGCATACAGAGATTATGTAGTGCATGATGCAATCAACACTGTAAATGCATCAGCTACATTTACACTCGGAATAAGAATGAACATGTTCAGGAGAGAATATGATTATTGATTTTTTCAATCAATCCATTTTCCAAAAAATTCTTCTGTTTTCTGAATGCGATATCTGAATATCTGGTTCAATTTATTTTGAACGAATAATACATTTGCGATATCACCTATAAACCAAAACGGTATTTTGTAATGAACAATGTCAGTCATCTCAATGCCTTTATCAATTTGTTTGAAATGATGCTGATGATGCCATAAGCTATAAGGCCCATAGCGTTGCTCATCAATAAAAAATTTTTTTTCTTCAACGTAAGTTATTTCTGTCATCCAATAAACCGGAATGTTCAATAATGGCTTCAATGTATATTCAATAATTTGTCCGGTATATACTTTCTCTGATTGATTTTTGCTGATGATTTTAAAACTAAGGTTTGTTGGAGTGATATTTTTTAAGTTCGCAGGGTTGCTGAAGAATTCCCAAACATCATTAATATTAGCAGGAATTTTTTGTATTCTTATTAATGAGTACACTTTGCTCATAACATTGCTTTGAACTATGAACAACAGTTATGAAGATTTGTTGCGAAAAATTGTTGCTGCAATTATTTCTTTTTTGTTTTCGACTTTTTCAAATCTTCAACAGCTCTGAATTTTACAATTTTTGTTATAAGCTTTAGCGGAAGCGGTTTATCGAGGGGAAATTGAACCGCACCTTTTGAACTTTTATAATTAGATAATTCTTCTTTAAAGTTTAATATGCCAGAAGATGTTGGATAAAAACCGATATGGTTTTTATATCCTGCAAAATAAACCAGGATTCCATTTTGCTTAAATGCTGGCATTGAATAGCTGATCACTTCTTCAGCTTTTGGCGCTGCTTTTTTAATGATCGCCCGAATTTCTTCCAGCAGTTTTTGTGTTTCTTCTGGGAAGCCTAATATGTATTCATCAACATCAACTGGCTTTTTCATAATTGTTTATTTCTGATTTTTATACTTTCAATTTTTTTTCAAAGCAAACACTGTTTTCTACATTTTTATATTTCCCGAAGCTTGGTATGATTTTGTAATTTGTTTTTTTGTAAAGTGCTATTGCTTCTGGCTGTCTTTTTCCTGTTTCCAAAACGCAACTATCGTAATTTAATTCCATTGCCCATTTTTCTAATTCGCCTAAAATGCCTGTAGCAATGCCTTTTCCTCTTTTGTCAATTTGAACATACATTCTTTTCACTTCCATCGATTTCTCGTCATGTTCTCTAATAGCGCCGCAGCCAACAGGCGTTTCGTTTTCATAAGCTACAATAGCGCATTTTATTTTGTCAGTTTTATTAAGCTGTGAATAAAATAAATGCTCTTCCCCATCAAGAATTCTCAAATATTCATCGAGGACAGCTACCAATTTTTGAAAATCTTTATTGTCAGAATTAGTTCGGATATAGGTTATCATTTTGTTTGTAGAATTTTTTAGGGAATATTGATAAAAGCCAATACTTAAAAATACAAATGATCATTGAAAAAATAATGAACCCTGTTTTGTTGACTAAAAGCGAAAGCCCGGATAAGAATACCCAGGCTTCAATCTCTTACTTATCATTTGAAAGAATAAAACTATTTTCTTTTTCCTTTTTTTGGATAGGTGAAATAACGGTTTTTTTTGGGTGTTTTAATACGGTAAACGAGAATCTGTTTTCAAAGTGAATACGGTGCGATATCAAAAACTATTGCCAGTTTTGCCTCGTATATTATAAATTATGCGGTTGTATTTTTTAGGTATTTTTTTGTGCTTCCTCTCACCATTCGTTTCTACGGCGCAGGCGATCGATAATACATTATCCTTCAGAAATATTAATAGTGATCATTATTTCAGGATCAATTATGAGAATGATTTTTTTACAGGCACCGATCGTGATTATACACAAGGGATTTATTTGGAATGGGTCAATTCTTCTTTTCGCCATTTTCCATTGATGAAATTATTATGGAAGCCAAAGAATAGTATTATTAAATATGGTTTGGCATTGGAGAACGATGGATATACGCCTAACCATATTGATCATACGGAAATACAATTCGGTGATAGACCTTATGCTGGTGTCATTCTGCTGAAAACTTTTTTAACTGCTATTAATGAAAATAGGCACGAGCGCATTACAACGTTGCTTAGTACTGGATTAATCGGTCCATGGGCTGGGGATGAAGACATGCAAAAAGATATACATCACTGGATACATTATACTCAGCCTTTGGGCTGGAACAATCAGATCAAAAATGATATTGCATTGAATTATCAGGTGAACTATGAGAGAGAATTTTTAAGATTGAAAGATTGTTTCTCTTTATCTTTTTATGGCAGTGCAAGAATTGGATCATTAAGTACAAAAGCTTCATTGGGGACTACCGCGATGATTGGAAATTTTAATTCTTCTTTCTCATTCAATAAAAACATTAGCAAAAAGAAATTTCAATTTTATGTGTACGATTTTCCCGCAGTAAGTGCGATTGGTTATGATGCTACGTTGCAGGGCGGACTATTTGATCGCTCGAGTGTTTACACGATTCCTAATAAAGATATTAATCGGATAACTTTTGTGAACCGATGGGGAATTGTTTTGATCTTCAAGCGGCTTTATGTTGAATATTATCAATCAGGACCAACGCAGGAATTTAGCACAAGTGTATATCACAAATCAGGTGGATTGCAAATAGGATTTGGCTTTTAACGATAAAACTTTTTCTGACAGAAGCATTATTATAAGTTATTTTTTGACGATTGGTTTTGTAAAACTATAAGCCCACCAAATTAATGGGATTTGCAAAGGAAGCCGAAGTATCGCGAGCCAAAGCTGTGGATTATGTTGATGATAATAATCAAGTGCCATCTGAATGTTTGCAGGGAAAATTGCGATTAGCAATGCAATGAGGAGCCAAGCACCTAAACGCTTTGTGCGAGGAGAAATAAGAAGTACAGCAAATAATATTTCACAAACACCACTTATAAAAACCATTTCTTTATGAAGCGGAATCCACGGGGGCATTATTTTTATATATGATTCCGGATTCAGAAAATGATTTGTTCCTGCTGCTATATATAAAATGATTATCAGGGAAAGTGAAATCTTTTTCATTATAATTTTGTTCACTTGTCAACTAATTTCAGCCATTCTTTTATTACGGCTTTCAGTTTTTTTCTTTGGCATTCACATCATCCATGTCTTTAAAGATGGCGATTCTTCTTCCGTCTTTATAATCGCCTTCGAGCAATCCGGATTTGTCGTTCACTTTTGCACCGCTTGGGAACACAAGCATTATCCTGCCTTTAAAAAGATTGAAGACTATTATTTCTCTTTTGTATTCCTTCGGATCAAATGGTTTCATTTCTCCTGTATAATAAAAACTTGGGTTGTTCCATTTGATGCGCTCTCCAATTTCTTTATCTGTACTTAAAATACTTTCGCGCAATCTTTGAATGATTTCGCTTAAGCCAGGTTCGAGCTTTTGTATTTGTTCTATCACCTGTTCGGTATCGGTGAGTTTTATTTTAGCCATAAAGAATCAATTGAGGATTAATTATGTATTTCAATATCGTATTTATCCAAAAGCCCAGCTATTGTTGACAAAGAAAATTTTGCTTTTTTTAGTTTGTTGATTTCAGGATTGATAGAATAATTAAATGATGTCCGGAAATCAGCTTTTTCAATGATTGTATTTTCAAATTTTGCATTCATAAAATCACAGTGATAAAAAATGGCATTTGTAAGATCACAATCTGTGAA
>CAIYPC010000111.1 GCA_903927975.1 uncultured Bacteroidota bacterium
AAATGGGAGCTTGCCGGATTGCTTCATGATGCTGATTGGGATAAATATCCTGACAGCCATTGCAGAATAATAATAGAAAAATTAGAAGAGATGAATATTGATCCTGATGTGATCCATTGCATTGCTTCGCACGGACCAAAATATTTTGGTGTTGAACCGGTTTCTAAAATGGACAAGATGATTTATATGTTCGATGAATTGTCTGGGTTTGTTCATGCATCGGCATTGATCCGCCCCACAAAATATGAAGGCATGGATGTGAAAAGCATTTTGAAGAAATTAAAAACACTTTCATTTGCAGCTCAAGTGAGCCGCGATGATATTAATGATGCGCTCTCAAGAATTGATGTTCCGCTTGATGAAATAATTGAGTTTGTGATCGAACAGCAGAAAAATGTTCAATGATGTTTGATGAATTCTTGTTTCTTTTTCTTGAATAAATAAAGGTTATCATTATTGACAGCAACAATAATATCGCTTTCTCCATTTATCATTTTTATCGTTGCAATATCTCTTGCTTCTCCTCTAACAAAAAGACCACTTTGAGAAGGCTCAAGATATTTAAATTGATGAGCGTTATCTCCAAGGAATGTAACCCCATAACTCGCATCGAACCTTCCGGTTTGTGGTTTCACGCCAAAAAAATTACCTGCAAGAAATAAATCAGTAATGCCATCTCCATTCAAATCTTTTGCAAGAATGCCAAATACCGGAGAAAATTGAGCCCTTAATGGCAATGGACTCATAACAAAATTTCCTTTTCCATCATTTATAAAAACGCAAGTCTGCGATTGGTTGACAGTAAGCACAGAAGCCTGTTTCAATTGTTCTTCAGAAAAAACGTCTTCAATTGTTTTAGCAGCATAATCTTTAAATTTCAAAAATTTCTTTTTCAACTGCGGGACCTCTGCTTCAATTTCACCTTTCATAAAATAAGGATATGCTTTGCCGTCGGATTTATAATAAACAGGCACGCATTCTGTTCTTCCATTTTTTGCAAAATCTCCGACATACAATTTTGCAGGATGTAAGGTATCTGGCTTAATCCTCGAATTCAGCCCAAAATTTCCTGCAATCAAATCAGGATATCCATCACCGTTAATATCAGCAACTGTCAGGCAATTCCACCAACCAGATGAATTAGAAATTTCACGAACCTTTTGGAACTTTCCGTTAATAAACTTCAAAATAGTAACAGGCATCCAATCACCCACAACAATCAATTCTTGTTTCCCATCACCATCAACATCCGCCCATTGTGCATCTGTTACCATTCCTAAATTTTGCAGATCCGGAGCAATTGCTTTAGTAACATCTTCAAATACACCATGACCATTATTTTGTAACAAGAAACTTGAAGGAATTACACCATAACTCCCCGGGACATTTCTTCCACCGATAAAAATATCAGGTTTGCCATCCTCATTAAAATCACCAACCCGCACGCAGGAAGCATTTACTGAAACAGCGGGCCAGCCTGCAGAAGCGCGACTGAAATTTCCTTTGCCATCATTGACATATAATCTCGTCAGCAAATAAGGCGAACCTTGCTTTGCCTGATTTCCACCTGAAGCTACAATGAGATCGAGATCTCCATCGCCATCAGCATCAAAAAAAACAGCCCCTATGTTTTCATAATATTTATCCGCAATAAAAGATTGTTGTGTCTTCTGTACAAAATGTCCGCCTTTCTGTTGAATGAATATTTTTGCTGTGTCTCCAATAGCGCTGCCCATATAAAAATCTTCCAGTCCATCGCCGTTCACATCGCCCACCGAAATTTTTGGACCTTCAGTAGAAAGCATTTTTGGTATTAATCTTTCCACATCAAAATCTATATAATCATTCTCGCTGTGCTTGATATTTCCGGTAATTATAGAAGCTGCAACATTGGTATATAACCCTTCAATTGTTTTATTTTCAGGAACAGGATTTTTATCAACTGCATTTTTTTGATCTAATATTAAAGTTGTATCTGCTTTTACATTTTTCAGCAATTGATATTTTTCGCCAGACCAACGCACTACAAGGCTATCAATGATTGACTCATCGCCTAAACCAAAATTGAGAACAGGATCAACAGAGCTTTCAAATCCACGACTAGGCATTTGCTCTAATGTTTGAGTATTCCCTTTTGAGAAAATGGTAACTCTTGATCCTAAACCGAAATTATTTGGTGATTTTCCGTTCAATTTTATTTTCAGGTAATGATGATGCAATTGTTCTGTAGCCATATTTCTATAAACAAATGCTTCGGCATTTTCATTATTAATAACCAGATCCAGATCTCCGTCGCCATCTAAATCCGCATAGGCAGCACCGTTACTAAACGCAGGCTTATCAAATCCTAATTGCTCTGCTTCGTTTTTAAAAAAGAGATTTTTTTGATTTACAAAAGCATATTTTTTCAGAGGGACTGCAGGCATTTTACTTAAGATGTCCTGATAATTAAGACCGTGTTGCTTTACCTGATTTTGCATTTCTTCACTGCTAAAAAATTCCAGAAAATCCTGATCAGTGAGATCTTTGCTAATGCCATTGCACACTAAAATATCTTTCCAGCCATCATTATCAAAATCAAAACTAAGTGCTCCCCAACTCCATCCTGTAGCATCAACACCAGCTAGCTGCGCCACTTCGCTAAATGTTCCATCATGATTATTTAATTGCAGGCAATTGCTGGTGAACTGATGATGAAACCCTAATTGACTTCTTTCATTCAGCACATTATATTCATCGAACTTTACTGTTGTTTTAAGGCGGTAATCCGATTCGGGAAGCATTTCAGTGGTGAAGATGTCCAGATAGC
Source organism: uncultured Bacteroidota bacterium (assembly GCA_903927975.1). Lineage (GTDB taxonomy): Bacteria > Bacteroidota > Bacteroidia > Chitinophagales > Chitinophagaceae > Puia. The sequence goes on from CAIYPC010000111.1 coordinate 2,810, forward strand.
CATCGTTGTTGATATCAGCCATATCCGACCCCATAGAACCCTGACTGATGTGCCCCATCGCATCATTAATCACTTCCTTAAAAGTTCCGTTGTGCTGATTGATATATAAATAATCGCGCTCAAAAAAATCATTGGAAACATATATATCTTCCCATCCATCATTGTTCAGATCGCCAACTGTTACACCAAGACCAAAGCCTATTTCGCTTCCAAAAATTCCTGCTTGCTCGCTCACATCAACAAATTTTCCGCCATCGTTCCTATACAGACGATCTCCATTTTTGGGATCTCTTACGTTCCTTAAATTTCGATCATAGCCAAAACTTTCTACAGATCGGTTGCTGTTGTTCAAAACAAAACAATCCAAATCTCCATCATGATCATAATCGAAAAAAATGGCTTGTGTTGATTGGCCTTTATCATCAAGCCCATATTCATGAGCCTCTTCTTTAAAAGTGCCATCCTTTTGATTGATGTATAGCTCGTTCGCTCTATCATCGCCAGGAGATTCACCGCTGTTGCAAACATAAATATCAAGCCATCCATCTCCATTTATATCAACCATGGTTGCCCCAGTGTGCCATTTATGATTGCTGGTCAGTCCTGCTTTATCTGTAACATCTTCAAACTGCCAGTTACCCTTATTTAGGTACAGTTTATTTTCATGTTGGTTAGAAGTAAAAAAAATATCAGGCTTGCCATCATTATTAATATCGCCGATAGCCACACCAGCGCCGTTATAAAAATTTCTGTATCGAAAAATATTAAACCCTTGTTCGTCTTCAACATGGTTATTAAACTTGATACCGGTTTCCGATGAAGGAAGCAATTGAAAAAGTGAATTTTTCTTTGATTCTGTATTGTTGGTATTACATGAAAAAAAAACCTGTAGAACCAAACCAGCAAAAAGCAAGCGGATAAATCTGTGGAGCATATTTATTAATAGTTCTGAAGCTGTTAATCAGATAGAATCTACGAAATTACTACACTTACAAAGATCCATTCAAAAAAATAAAATCTGCACAAACTCAGTGTTAAAATTGGTGAGCTGATTTTAATTAAAAGTTTGCGCGAAATAAAATTTGCTATTTTGCGCTACCAAAATTTTTTGTGCTTATGAAGAAGATGTTGATTGCATTGTTAAGCTTTTTGCTGCTTGTTTTGATATGTCTATATATTTTCATACCCCGACATTTATATATCTCTTCTTCCATTGGAATAGATTGTAGCGCAGCCGGAGCCGAGCGGACTTTACTTAGCGAAAAAAAATGGGAGCAATGGTGGCCAGGAACATTTGAAAAACCATATTTTCTCCTCTATAAAAATGACAAATATAAAATTGAGGAAAAATTTTCAGATGGGGTTAGTATGTCAATGCTAACTCAGAGCATGAATATCAACAGCAAAATCAATATCGTAAAGCTCAATGTCGATTCAACAAAAATTGAATGGAATCTCGCAATTGATAATGGCCTAAATCCTTTTGTAAGGATCTCAAATTATCTACTTGCAAAAAAAATAAAGACAAATCTTGATTTTCTTGTTGGCAAGTTTGGCTCGTTCCTTGCAAACAGGGACAATATTTATGACATTTCAATTTCAAAATCTTTAGCCCCAGATAGTTTATTAATTTCTACAAAAACAATTCTTAATAATTATCCGTCCACTAGCGAAGTTTATGATCTGATTGCTACTTTAAAAAAATATGCAACTGCGAACAACGCAACAGTAAATGGGAATCCGATGATGAATGTTACGCTGTTAGATAAACAGCAGTTTCAATTGATGGTCGCGTTGCCAATTGATAAAGCGCTAAAGGGCAGTGAAAACATTTTCGCAAGAAAAATGGTTCATGGCAATTTTTTAGTGGCAACTGTTAAAGGTGGCATCAGCACCGTAAATGAAGCACTAAATCAGATGCAGCTCTATTTTCAGGATTACGATAAAACATCCATGGCGATACCATTTCAATACATAATTACAGACAGAATTACTGAGCCAGATACCACAAAATGGATCACAAAAATATATGCGCCTGTTTATAAATAATTTGATAAATTGTTTAAGTTTTTACTCTTATCATATTAGTAGAATTTTAGATTAGTTTTTGGCCATGAAATTCTCCTACTTAATAAGCCTTCCTGTGTTAATTCCTTAGAAAAGGTTTGATTAAATCATTATCGATTATGAGCGATTGCCATTTACAAAAACACATGTACCTGTGTTTGTTTTTTTCCTTTTCAATTTTATTGATATCTCCAATTGCCAAAGCGCAACAATCATTGCAAGATTCTGTTGTCGTTAAAAATATTGTTGATGATTTTTTGAACGATCATAAAAAACAAGCTGGCCATAATCTTCCACTGTTTAATGGAAGAGAATATATCTCAAACGGGCAAAAAGCAAGAGGTTTTCCTTTTTATGAATCAGATGATTTCATTTCGGGATCAGTTTATTATAATGGCAGCCTTTATAATAATGTAAAAATGCATTATGATCTTGTTCTGGATCAGGTTGTAATAAATGATTTTGGTAGCGCCAATCAAATAGAATTGGTGAAAGAAAAAATTGATTATTTCGATTTAGCAAACCGACATTTTGTTCGGGTCATTCCAGATAAACCTTCTTCGGAAATTTTAATGGCTGGCTTTTATGAACAGCTTTATGGAGGGTATGTTACGGTGCTTGCAAGGCGTGAAAAAAAATTAGTTTTTCCATCAAGAGTTGATGAAGAAATAAAATATGTTGATCATAATTTTTATTTCATGAAAATAAAAGAAAGCTATTATAAAATTGATAATGGGCGTTCTGTTTTGAAAATCATGAAGGATAAAAAAGACCTTGTACAAAAATTTATCAAGGATAATAATATCAGCTTCAAAGACAATCCGGAAGAGGCTTATGCAAAAACGGCTGAATATTACTCAAAACTAATGAATTGACATGCGCTACCTCTGCTTGTTTTTTTTTATTTCACTGCTTGCGTTTTCAAAAGCAGATGCGCAGGATAAAAAACTGATCACGGGAAGTTTTCAAAGCTATTCTTTCAAAGAATTAGCCCATGAGCTTGAAACAAATTATGGCTATCATTTTTTTTATGACCCATCAGATGTTGATAGTTTAAGCATCAGCATAAAAGTCAACAACTCTACCATTCAACAATTGCTCGATCAGATTTTTGAACACGAAGGCATTTTCTATGCTGTTGATTCTTCATTGAGAGTATTCATCACAAAAAACCGCGCAATACAAACAACGCTGCCCAAAAATTTTTTTAATGCTGATAAAACAGACATCAATTCCATCACTGATATTATTAACAATGAAGAAACTGTGAAAGAGAAACTGAAAGTTTCAGCATAAAATAAATTATTTGAGATTGGGATTAAAGGTGTCAACACTCACGGAAAAGCTACACTTGCTGGTTATGTTCGTGATGCGAAAACAGGCGAAGCCATTACTGGCGTATCAGTATATATCGACACACCATATACAATAACCAACACAGATCAATATGGTTATTATTCTATCACATTACCAACAGGTCGCCGCGTTATTAAAATCAGTAGTTCTGGAATGAAAGATACAAAGCGACAACTGTTAATGCATTCTGATGGAAAATTGGATATTGAAATGCAGGAATATATTGCGAGCTTAAAAACAGTTGTAGTATCTGCAGAAAAAACATCTAACACCAAGAGCACACAAATGGGCGTGAATAAATTAAGCATCAAAGTAATTAAAAAAGTGCCCGTAGTTTTTGGTGAGGCTGATGTTTTGAAAGTAGTGCTTTCGTTGCCCGGGGTTACATCAACGGGAGAAGCAAGCAACGGATTTAATGTGCGCGGTGGATCTGCTGATCAAAATCTTATTCTTTTTAGCGATGCTACCATTTATAACCCTTCTCATCTATTTGGTTTTTTCTCGGCATTCAATGCCGATGTTGTGAAGGGGATTGAATTATACAAGAGCGCTATACCCGAAAAATATGGAGGCAGACTTTCTTCAGTACTGGATGTTTCAATGCTTGATGGTAATAGTAAAAAATGGGGCGGCACTGCAGGCATTGGACCACTAACAAGCAAGTTTACCATTGAAGGGCCAATTAAAAAAGACAAAACATCTATTATTCTTGGCGCAAGAACTACTTATTCTGATTGGTTATTGAGAAGCCTCAACAATAGCGATTATTCAAACAGCAAAGCAAATTTTTATGATGCCAATCTGCGCATCACGCATATCATCAACCCAAAAAATACTTTGTATGTGATGGGTTATTTAAGTAGCGATAAATTCAACTTGAATAATGATACGACTTATCAGTATAGCAATAAGAATGCAAATATTAAATGGAAACATATTTTCAATAACAAAGCATATAATGTAACTACCATTGGTTACGACAGATATGAATATGGTGTTTCCAGTGTTCAAAATCCAGTGAATGCTTTCAAGCTTGGGTTTAATATCAACCAAACATATTTGCGATCTGATTTTATTTATACTCCCGGAAATAAACATACCATCAGCTACGGTATCAATTCTACTTTTTATAAACTCCATCCGGGATCTTTTGAACCTATCGGACCCAAATCATTAGTGGTTAATAACACAGTTGCCGCAGAACAAGGCCTTGAAAGCGCTTTGTATCTCGGAGATCAATATGCAGTTAATTCAAACCTTACAATAAATATGGGGTTGCGATATTCAATGTTCAATGATATTGGTCCGCAAAAAGTTTATAATTACGTGCCTGGTTTACCAAGGGAACAGAGCAGCATTGTTGACAGCACACAATACAGCAGTGGAAAGGTTATTAAAACTTATAGTGCCCCTGAAATAAGGTTCTCTGCTCGTTATGCAGTATCTGATAATGCATCATTCAAACTTAGTTACAACACGCTTCAGCAATACATACACATGCTTTCAAACACAGTTAGCATTTCACCAACCGACATTTGGAAATTAAGTGATCCCCATATCAAGCCGCAGCAAGGCCAACAAATTTCTCTTGGCTATTATAGAAACTTTAAGTCGGGCATGTTTGAAACATCGATAGAAGTTTATTATAAAACTTTAAAAGATTATCTTGATTATAAAAGTGGCGCAAACCTTGTTCTGAACCATCATATTGAAACGGATGTTTTCTCCGCAAAAGGAAAAGCTTACGGCATCGAGCTTCTTATTAAAAAAACATCAGGAAGATTAAATGGATGGCTGAGCTATGCTTTTTCAAGAACTTTTTTGAAACAGGATGATCCGCTGGCTGGCGAAACAGTTAATAAGGGAGATTATTATCCTGCCAGTTTCGATAAGCCTCACAATGTAAATTTTATTGGCAACTATAGCTTTTCTCATCGCTATAGTCTTTCGGTAAATGTGGTTTATAGCACAGGAAGACCAATCACTTTACCACTGGCCATTTTCAATCTCGGAGGATCACCATCATTATATTATTCAGAAAGAAATCAATATAGGATACCTGATTATTTCAGATCAGATATATCAATAAATATAGATGGCAATCATAAAATAAAACAAAAAATTCATAATTCTTGGTCAGTTGGTGTATATAACTTAACCGGAAGACAAAATGCTTACTCCGTTTATTTTATTGAGGAGAATGGAAAAATAAAAGGATATCAGTTGTCGATATTCGGCACGCTTATTCCTTTCGTTACTTACAATATCAGATTTTAAAATGCGTTTCAGCTGCTTCATAAAATATTCAATTGTGCTTACAATGCTGTTTGGCTGCAAGAAACTTTATCAGCCTGCGGCAATCAAAGCAAAAAACAATTATCTGGTTGTTGATGGCATTATTAATATCGGTGCAAACTCTGTCACAAGAATTAATTTGAACAGATCATTGAACTTGAATGATTCAGTAACGAGTACACTTCCTGAATTAAATGCAGCATTTAATATTATAAGCAGCAATGGAGATAAATTTCCTTTGGTTGATTCGGCAAACAGCGGCATTTACATAAGTGATCTTCTAAATTTAGATATCACTTTAAAATATGGCGTTCAAATAACCACATCCGATGGGCATACTTATTCATCTGATCTCGTTGAATGCAAACCAACGCCTTTAATTGACAGTCTTTATTGGGAACAGCCAGGTGATTTTACTGTTTATGTTGATACGCATGATCCTAATAACAACACACATTATTACAGATGGGATTATGTTGAAACATGGGAACACGATGCACAATACGCTACGCCATGGGGTGTAAGCAATAACATGATATTTGCAGTGGATTCAAGCACACAAAAAACGCAATGCTGGACTACGTCTCGTTCTACTGATATCTTGCTGGCTTCGTCCGCTAATCTTGGTCAGGATGTGATAAATAAATTTCCGGTTATAACCATCATAAATCCTGACGACAGATTAAATATGAAATATAGTTTGTTGCTGGA
>CAIYPC010000112.1 GCA_903927975.1 uncultured Bacteroidota bacterium
AAAAAAGGCGTTTTTATTTGCGCAACCGTTTTCGGGGGCTCTTATTTTGCGCCAATCAAATTAAATGGCCATTAGTTATCGATTTTACCGATTTTTAATTCTTAATAAATCAATGAATGCCCGCAGTAGATATACGCTCATTAGCAAAGCATCTTAATTTATCGCCCGGCACAGTGTCAAAGGCGTTAAAGGATAGCTACGAGATCAGTGCAGAAACGAAAAAGAGGGTCCTAAGCCTTGCAAAAAAATTGAATTACGTCCCAAATGCTTATGCGAGCGGACTGCGGAAAAAAAGGAGCAAAACAATTGCTGTGGTGTTGCCAGAAGTAGCCGATAGTTTTTTTTCCATAGCTATCAATGGCATTGAATCCGTGGCTCAACAAAAAGGCTATCACGTTCTTATTTATTTAACGCACGAAAATTTTTTGAAAGAGAAAACAATATTGAATGATTTTAAAAGTGGGAGAGTGGATGGTGTGCTGATATCTGTTACCAGAGAAACGATTGCCACAAAACATATTTTGGAATTGCAGTCAAGCGGCATGCCTGTTGTATTATTCGACCGCATTGTTGACCAGATTGAAACGGCAAAAGTCAGGACCAACGATTTTGAGAGCGGTTATATCGCAACCCAGCATCTTATTAAAAGGGGTTGCAAAAATATTTCTTATTTATCTAATTCAAAAAGCCTCGGTATTACCAACGAGCGCATGGAAGGATGTAGAAAGGCGCTTGAAGAAAATGATTTATCTATCAAGAAGAATTTTTTTATAGAATGCTCCAATGATGAGGCCAATAATTACAAACGGATTAAGAGCCTACTCTCACAAAAAGATTGTCCCGATGGAATTCTTGTATCTATTGAAAAGCTCACTATCCCTGTATATCAGGTGTGCAATGAACTCAAACTGAATATCCCCGGAAGCCTGAAGGTGATTGGATTTTCCCTGTCTCCATCGGCTTCTATATTGAATCCGGCAATTACCACCATTACCCAGCCAGCTTATGAAATCGGTGAAGCGGCTGCCACTTTGCTTTTTAAGTCATTAGAAAAAAGCAATTTCGATTTGAAGAACGAAAAAATTATTCTGCCTTCTGTGCTCACTATAAGAAGTTCTACCTAAGCAAATCAACCATCAGCAGATTTCAATAACGAACGGAAAATGTTTTTGATTTATTTTTAATCAAATGATTAAATAATTTGTTTTAATCATTTTTTTGATTTTACCTTTGTCCCCATTAAATGATTTTGATGTGGCAAAAGCAAAGAAAGTAGCAGCAAAAGATTTATCAGCCGAAGAAAAAATAAAGGCAGCGGCAAAAAAAATATTCACACAGAAAGGTTTTGCGGCAACCCGCACAAGGGATATAGCCGAAGAGGCAGGCATGAACCTCGCCTTATTGAATTACTATTTTCGCAGCAAGCAAAAGCTTTTTGACATTATCATGCTGGAAAATTTCAAAAAACTTATTCATGGGATTGTTATAGAAGTTGTTGATGAAAATGCTTCCATGGAACAAAAATTGGAGAAAGTGGTGGAAGCTTATATTGATTTTTTGATACTAAATCCTGATCTGCCTTTTTTTATTTTAAATGAACTCAGGAATAATCCCGCGGCGATTGCCTCAACAATTAGCGATGAAATAAATCAGGTGAGAAATAACTTTTTTAAACAACTACAAAAAGGTGATAAAAAAAGCAAGTTGCCTCCCATGGAACCATTTCATTTTTTAGCGAACATGATTGGGTTAACCGTATTTCCATTTGTTGGCAAGCCGATGTTGCAACGCGTAACGAACGTTAGCGATGCAAAGTTTAATGCATTGATGCAGGAACGGAAAAAGCTGATACCAGTTTGGATGAAAGCAATAATGAGCATGAAGGGAAATTGATAAGTTGAATTGTTGATAGGTTGAAATGTTAATAATAAAATAGTAATTAAAATGATTAGCAAAACGGGTGTAAAAAAATTGATGCGATTGAAACATCTGTTCTTTTTTTGTTTCGTTCTATGCGCCAATGTTGCTTTAGCGCAACATGAAAATTCGATAACACTTGAGCAATGTTATAAGCTTGCCGAAACAAATTATCCATTAACAAAACAGCGTGAGCTGATTGAAAAAACAAAAGAATATAATATTGATAATATCACGAAAGGCGTTTATCCGCAATTGAATGTGAGCGGTGCTGCTACTTATCAATCTGATGTTACCAAATTTGCAATTTCAATTCCGGGTCTTAATATCAATATACCAACCATACCGAAAGATCAATATAAGTTATATGGAGAAGTGTCGCAAACGCTCACTGATTTTGGTATTAATAAACAAAGAAGAGAAATAAGCGCAACAGATGCCGCGGTTCAACAGGAAAATATAAACACACAATTATATGCGCTAAAAGACAGGATTAATCAACTTTTTTTCGGCGTGATTTTAATTGATGGACAGCTTGAGCAAAATGATTTGTCGAAGAAAGATATTCAAACAGGTATTAATAATGTTCAGGCTCGAATTAATAATGGAACTGATTTCAATAGCAGCTTGAATAAATTGAAAGCGCAATTGCTGCAGGCTGGTCAACGGGATATCGATCTGAAAGCATCAAGGAAAGCTTATACTGATATGTTGAGCTTGTTCATTAATAAAATAATTGATGACGGCACGACATTAGAAAAACCAATTGTTCCGGTATTAAACGATTCAATTAGCAGACCCGAATTGAATGTTTACAATCTACAGACCACTTCTTATTTGCAACAAGAAAAACTCACGAAACGAAATCTTTATCCGAAACTCGATGCGTTTTTTCAAGGCGGACTCGGAAAACCGTCACCCGTTAATTTTTTCTCCACTAACCTTTCGGGTTATTATCTTACCGGACTTCGGCTTAGTTGGAGCATAGGCTCGCTTTACACTTATAAAAAAGATTTGCTGATCAGTAAGAATAACCGAGATGTGGTTGAATCTCAGAAAAGCACTTTTGTATTCAATACACAACTTTCGTTGAAACAGGAATATGCAGACATTAAAAGATATGAGCAATTGATTCAGTCCGATAATGACATCATCAATTTGCGGCAATCTGTAAAACAATCTTCGGCTGCACAATTACAGAACGGCGTTATTTCAGCAAATGACTATTTAACCGATGTGAATGCAGAAGCGCAATCAAGACAAGATCGAGTGCTACATGAAGTGCAGTTGCTGATGTCGCAATACAATCATAAAACGACTGCGGGGAATTAATAATTGATAATTAAGAATTAAGAATGAGGATGGACGCCAAAAGAATTTATAATGATAAATAAAGTTTTTAAAATGAATACTTCTCTTAGAATAAAACTTGGACACAGAATGAAAGCATTATTAATTATTAATTATCAATTATTAATTCTCCTCTGCTTGTTTGCAACTTCTTGTGATCAAGACAAATTGAAAACAGATGCATCGGGTGTTTTCGAATCCGATGAAGTGATTGTTTCTGCGGAACAAAATGGAAAGATATTATCGCTTCCAATTAAAGAAGGTGACACAATTGGTAAAGCTGTTACAGTTGGGAATATTGATATCAGCAATATTGTTTTGCAGAAGGAACAAGTGCAAGCAACTATTCAGGCATTGAAACAAAAGACAACCAACCCGGTTCCGCAAATTGATTTGGTGAAAAAACAATTGGCTGTTCAGGAATCGCAATTAGATCAGCAATTGAGAGAAAAAGCAAGGACGGAGAATTTGTTGAAAGCCGACGCAGCAACTCAAAAGCAATTAGATGATATCAATGCACAAATCGATCAACTTCAAAAACAAATTGCCGTTTCAAAGCAACAGATTGCTCTGGATAACTCAAATATCTCCACACAAAACAGAAGCATTTTTAGTGAACAGAATCCATTGGAAAAATCTGTTTCGCAAATTCAGGATCAGATCAATAAAGGACAAATCATAAACCCAATAACGGGTACAGTACTTACTAAATATGCGTTGGAAGGCGAGATGACAACCATCGGGAAAGCAATCTATAAAATTGCCAATCTTGATACGCTCACATTGAGAGCGTATATCACTGGATCGCAATTGTCGAATGTGAAGCTTGGTCAGCAGGTGAAAGTTTATATTGACAGCGGCGCAAAGAATTATAAGGAATATACAGGCAATATTTCGTGGATTTCTGATAAATCGGAGTTCACGCCAAAAACAATTCAGACAAAAGACGAAAGAGCAAACTTGGTTTATGCCGTGAAAATGAGAGTGAAGAATGACGGCTATTTGAAATTGGGAATGTATGGCGAGGTGAAGTTTTGAGGAATGGATAAATGATAAATGAGAATACAGATAAAATGCAAATGCTTGAAATAATTTAATTGTGAAGCAAGATTCTTCTATCATATTAACAGACATTAATAAAACTTACAACAAGGGGAAACTGACTGCTGTAAGAGACATTTCTTTTTCAGTGGAAGGTGGAGAGCTGTTTGGTTTGATTGGTCCTGACGGTGCGGGCAAGACAACGCTTTTTAGGATACTCACTACATTGTTATTGGCAGATGGAGGATCAGCGTCCGTGAATGGTTTTGATGTGGTGAAAGATTATAAACAGATAAGAAATTGTGTGGGCTATATGCCCGGAAAATTTAGCCTTTATCAGGACTTGACGATCGAAGAAAACTTGAATTTTTTTGCGACAGTTTTCGGGACGACGATTGAAAAAAATTATGATCTGATTAAAGATATCTATGTCCAGATTGAGCCTTTCAAAGATCGTCGCGCAGCAAAATTATCGGGCGGCATGAAACAGAAGTTGGCATTGTGTTGCGCGCTGATCCATAAACCCGATGTGCTTTTTTTAGATGAGCCGACAACCGGTGTTGATGTGGTCTCCAGAAAAGAGTTTTGGGAAATGCTGAAACGTTTGAAAGCGCAAGGCATCACCATTCTTGTTTCAACGCCTTATATGGATGAAGCAAATCTTTGTGATCGAATTGCATTGATCCAGAAAGGAGAGATATTGTCCATTGACACACCTGAAAAAATTATTCAGTCTTATCCTGTGAAATTATATGCGCTGAAATCTTCAAATGCATTTAAGCTCATGCAGGATGTGAGAGATTATACTGGCACGGAAACCTGTTTTGCATTTGGCGATGCATTGCATACCACATTCAAATCCGGTGAAGAAGAAATTTTGAATTATTTGAAAAGCAAAGGGCATAATGATGTGAGTATTGATTTGATTACACCAAGTATCGAAGATTGTTTTATTGCGTTGCTCAAAAATTAAACATGGAACAAGTTATAAAAACAGAAAAGCTCACCAAACGTTTCGGCGATTTTATTGCTTGCAACGAATTGAGTTTTGAAGTTGGAAAGGGGGAAATATTTGGTTTTCTCGGCGCAAATGGTGCAGGAAAAACAACTGCGATGCGCATGCTTTGCGGTTTGCTGAAACCTACATCCGGCAAGGCTTCTGTTGCGGGTTACGATGTGTTCACACAAACTGAAAAAATAAAAATGAGCATCGGTTACATGAGCCAGAAATTTTCTTTGTATGATGATTTGACAGTATCGGAAAACATTCGCTTTTATGCTGGCATTTATGGAATGCGCACAAAAGAAATAAAAATAAAAACGCAAGAGCTGTTGGATGAATTGCAATTGCAGAATGAGGCAAAGACTTTGGTGAGCGCATTGCCACTGGGATGGAAACAGAAGCTTGCATTTTCCGTTTCGATTGTTCACGCACCTGATATTGTTTTTTTAGATGAGCCAACTGGCGGCGTTGATCCCGTTACGCGCAGACAGTTTTGGGATTTGATTTATCATGCTGCCGACAGAGGCGTTACTGTTTTTGTGACGACACATTATATGGACGAAGCAGAATATTGCAATCGTGTTTCTATTATGGTTGATGGAGTGATCGCAGCGCTTGACAGTCCTGCAAATTTGAAAAAACAATATGGTTCTGAAAATATGGAAGAAGTATTTTATCAATTGGCGAGGAAGGCGAAACGCAGTGACAATTAATAATTTATTAATTGAGAACGGATAATTGGTGGATCTGTATAAATCATAATGGTGTTGCAAAAGTAAACGTCATTGCGAGGAACGAAGCAATCTGATCTTGCAAACCTGATCAGATTGAAACTCAGAAAGCAGATTGCTTCGCAGAGCCTCGCAATGACGATTCGATCATTCTTTGTTCGTGGTACTTATTATAATGATGGAGTGAAATTTAATTAAGCTGTTGCACAATGCTCAATAGAATATCAACTGTACAGGAGCCCGCCGCGGCGAGACAATGCCAAATAGTAGCAATCCAGATCGGGTCACAAAAAATTTTTAAATAACATGTTGATAGAAATGATAAAGCTGTTGCACATAAAGAACCACAAACCATAGACCACAAACTACAAACCATGCACTCCCAATTGCTAACATTTATTAAAAAAGAATTCCTGCACGTGTTCCGTGACAGAAAAACTTTGCTGATGCTTTTCGGTTTGCCGATTGCGCAGATTGTGTTGTTTGGTTTTGCGTTGAGCAATGAAGTGAAGGACAGTAAAATTGTTGTGGTTGATTATTCAAAAGATGCGGTGACTGCAAAAATTATTGCGAAGATTGGCGCGAGTAAATATTTCAATATTCAACAAAGTCTTCAAAGCGCTTCACAATTGCAGGCTGCATTTAAAAAAGGTGAAGTAAAATTGGCTGTTATCTTTCCGCAAAATTTTGCTATCGATTTACAACATACAAATAAAGCAACCATTCAGGTGATTGCCGATGCATCCGATCCGAATCTCGCAACAACGGTTACCAATTATGTTACGCAGATCATCAATGACTATAATGCGGATTTGAGCAATGCATCGATGCAGCCATTGCAAATTCTTCCCGAAGTGCAAATGCTCTATAATCCTGAGTTGCGCGGTGCGCCAAATTTTGTGCCCGGTGTGATGGCGCTTGTGCTGATGCTCGTGTGTACGATGATGACATCCGTTGCAATCGTGAAAGAAAAAGAATTGGGCACGATGGAAATATTATTGGTGTCGCCATTCAAAACAATTTATATCATCATCGCGAAACTCGCGCCCAACCTGATTATTTCAGTCGTTAATCTTTTCATCATACTTATTTTAAGTTCCGTGTTTTTGGATCTGCAGGTGAAAGGAAGTGTTCTGCTGCTCACATTTTGCAGCACGCTTTTTATTCTCACATCATTATCAATCGGATTGTTATTATCGATCAATGCACAAACGCAACAATCTGCGATGATGGGTTCCATGATGGGAATGATGTTGCCAACGATGTTGCTCACGGGTTTTTTATTTCCAATCGAGAACATGCCGATCGTGATGCAGGGTTTGGCAAATCTGGTTCCATCACGATGGTATTTTATTATTGTGAAAAGAGTGATGCTGAAAGGTCTTGGCTTCTCATCGGTGTGGAAAGAAACGCTGATCCTTGCCAGCATGTGCGTGCTTTTGTTTGCGATCAGTTTGCGAAAATTTAAAATCAGATTGCAATGAGGACATTATATTTTTTGCTGGAAAAAGAATTTAGGCAATTGCTGCGCAGCAAACAACTGATCAGCATGTTGCTCATTGCGCCTGTGATACAATTAATATTGTTGCCACTCGCTGCAGATTTTTCAGTAAAGAATGTTTCCATTGCGGTGGTTGATAATGATCATTCCACTTTTTCACAAAAGCTCATCAACAAAATAACTGCTGGTGGAAGTTTCAAGCTCACTGGTTATGCTGCATCATATAAAGAAGCATTGAAAATGGTGGAGCAGGACAAAGCTGATCTTGCTTTGCAGATACCCGTGAATTTTGAAAAAAATCTTGTGCGCGAAAATTCAGAAAAAGTTTTTGTCGCTATCAACGCCATTGAAGGAACGAAGGCAAATCTCGGCGGCAGCTATCTTTCAAGCATCGTGCGCGATTTTAATTCCGACATCAGAGTGGAATGGGAATCGGCTGCAACCGTTGATGCGCCGGAGATTTCAGTCGCATCATCCAATTGGTATAATCCGTTTTTGAATTATAATTTATATATGGTGCCAGCCATTTTGGTAACGTTGGTCACGGCAATCTCAGCGATGCAATCAGCATTCAACATTGTTCAGGAAAAGGAAAGCGGCACCATCGAACAAATAAATGTGACGCCAATAAAAAAACACATTTTCATCATCGGAAAGCTCATTCCTTTTTTAGTGCTCGGCATTATTATTTTCACACTCGGTCTGTTGGTCGGGCGAATCTTTTATCACATCACTCCCGTCGGAAATCTATTTGTATTGTACGCTTCGCTCGTCGTTTATTTATTCGCGATGCTCGGTCTAGGGCTGCTCGTCTCCACTTATTCTGCAACGCAAATGCAAGCCATGTCGCTCTCATTTTTCTTCATCAACATTTTCAACATGATGAGCGGCGTGTTCAGTTCTGTTGACAGTATGCCCGCATGGGCGCAAGCAATCGTGCAAACATTTCCACCGAGTCATTTCATAAAAATCATGCGCATGGTAGTGTTGAAAGGAAGCGGCTTCAGCGACATCACCTATCATCTCATTGCCATGGCGTTAATAGGGATTGTGCTGAATGTTTGGGCAATATTGAATTATAGAAAGACAGCGTAAACTTCATTCATAACTTGATTTGTTTTGATTTTTTGATGAACTATGATTTTTCAAAATCATAGCATTCATTCAATCATTTAAATCATAGTTTTTTTTGGATACCAGCATTAGTAACTCTGATTGAACATTCTTGCGTCCGCCGCGGCGGATCATCTTTTGTGCTACTATTGAGCTTTAGTTTCATAGTGAATTTGCAAAATTATTTTCGGTCTTCAGGTTGGGCGATCAACATCTTCATTCGGAGAGATCGATAAACCTTGAAGGTTTTTCGGGAATCCCGAATTAATATCGAAAGTCAAAATAAACCTTCAAGGTTTTTTAGCGATCTTTCATGCCTTGAAAATCTTTCTCCTGCGAGTCTCCACTATCAAAATAATTGTCAGATTTTCAACAGCACAACATCATTTATCCGACAACTTAAACGACCAAGGTCCATTGCCAATAATCAAAAAATAAATCAGCAACAGCAAAACCAAAATCGCGAGATAGGTTTCGGAAAAAGGTCTTAGCAAATCGCCTGTTGAATTGACGAGGAAAACAGCTCCAAGCAAAATCGGGATTTGTAGCAGACATGCAAACCTTGTGAGCATTCCGAATATCAACAGAATGCCGCCGAGCAAATGCGCAAATGCAACATAATTGCTCATGAGAACAACAGAGAAAGATCCAAACGAGACTTTGTTCGTCATCAGATCGAGCATGCTGCCCATGTTGTTCAGAAATTGAATGCCTTTGTAGCAAAGAAAAATGCCTAAAGCAATGCGAATGATATCGAGCCACTTTGGGTGATGCCTATCGCCCCAAAGCTCAACGCGTTGTACGATACTCATATGGCTATGTTTGGTGAGTAAATAAAGAACCCCATTAAGTTAAGGAATTTCTCCCTATCTGTCACGAAAAATTTTTGGCAATTGATAATCAGATTGGTTGCAAACAAAAAACTTCCTTTCATCAAAATTCATTTTGAACATTCGGATTTTAGTTTTACGTTTGATATCATTTTAATATCAAATTGAATTATATGGAAAAGATACTTAAACCGATGTCAGGCTTCGCGGCACTTGCATTTGCACTCATCAGTATTGTTTTAGCAATTGTTCTTTTTGCTTCTAATGGAGAAAATGGAAATACTGCATTGAGTCTCGCAGGAGCATTCTTTATTTTAGTGTTTGTATTTCTCGTTAAAGGATTAATGGTCGTTAATCCGAATCATTCCAGAGTTTGTGTTTTCTTTGGGAAATATGTGGGTACTATAAAAGACAATGGCTTTCTTTGGATAAATCCATTTTACAATTCATACAAAATTTCTTTGCGTGCCCAAAACCTGAATGGGCAAAGCCTGAAAGTGAATGATAAGATGGGCAACCCGATTGAGATTGCAGCAGTTATTGTTTGGCAGGTGAAAGACACTTACAAGGCAAGCTTTGAAGTAGCTGATTATGATCTGTATGTAAAAATTCAGAGCGAAGCTGCTGTAAGGCATCTTGCAACAACCTGCGCTTATGATAGCCTGGAAGATGAAAGCGCATCAATAACCTTGCGCGATGGTGGGGAGAAAGTGATCGAATTATTAGAAAAAGAATTGAACGACAGACTTGCGTTTGCCGGAATAGATGTGAAGGAAGCACGGATCAGCCATCTTGCTTATGCTCCAGAAATTGCAGGTGCGATGTTGCAGCGACAACAGGCAACAGCCATTGTTAGTGCGAGATTTAAAATTGTTGAAGGCGCGGTGAGCATGGTTGAATTGGCGCTCGAGCAATTGAGCAAGAAAAATATTGTTCAGCTTGATGAAGAGAAAAAAGCTGCGATGGTAAGCAATCTGATGGTTGTGCTTTGTGGAGAAAAAGCAGCGACGCCTGTGTTGAATACCGGAACTTTATATCAGTAATTATTTTGGACTATGGCTGACAAAAAGAACTTTGTTTTGCGAATTGATGAAGGAACTTATAAGGCACTCGAAAAGTGGGCTGGCGATGAATTTAGAAGTGTGAATGGGCAAATTGAATATATACTTGATAAGGCGTTGAAAGATTCTGGCAGAGTGAAAGCATCAGCCAATAAATCACAAACTGAAAAAAAGAATTCGAAATAGTAAGAGACATAATAGGATGAGAAGGATTAATATTATTTCTTATTCCCAACAAAAAAAGCTCCTTTCGGAGCCTTAAAGCGTGGAGAGTATCGGGGTCGAACCGACGACCTCTTGCATGCCATGCAAGCGCTCTAGCCAACTGAGCTAACCCCCCTTGAAGGATTGCAAATATAGAAGATTTTAACTCAAAACTTTTTCAACAAATTGTTTATGATGAGTGTTGTTATCTTTGATTCATAAATTAGATTAGAATGGGCATGTTGCAGCAAATAGCAGAATATCTCTATATCAAAAAAAAGGATCCCAACGCTCCCCGCGATAGCTGGATAAAATACATGCATGGCATTAATCGCATTTCCATTTTCATGTTTTTAATAGCACTGATTGTGATTGCAGTTAAATATATTT
>CAIYPC010000113.1 GCA_903927975.1 uncultured Bacteroidota bacterium
CATTTTGAGATCGCTTGCCAAATAATAAAGATTGAAATTTGAAGCCCCTTCCTTGATCGCTCCGGCAATGAACGGCATCCCCTCATCGGATAGGAATGTGAACAAATAATCCAAAAAACTCTCTTCCATGATATCAAGCAAATCCCTGCTATAAAGAGCATATTCTTTTTTGAAAACATCCAGAGAAAAATCTTTCACGTTCTTATCAATGATAAATTCTATGAGCAATTCTTCTTTTTTGATGATCTCATTTATGTCCGGAGAGCGGGCTTTCCCCGCAGCACGGATTGAATATTTAGATTTAGCGAATAAGTCAAAGTAATAGCTTTTAAAGAAAATTGATTTTCTGTCAAATGTAACCTGTACATACAGAGGGTTGGTTAGTTTGCCATGAAAGAGAACCTGGTTCAACCTTTGGTTGAAATAAGTCTTATGAGTTATCGCATATGAGTTTTTCAAAAATGTTGATTTCAACAAAAGTAAATTTAAAAAGAGTTAAAATTCAATCGCAAAATAATTAAAAGTTTTGCCAATAACTATTATGTCAAAACATATTTTGTACCTTAGTATTTGAAATCTTATAGGATAAAAGTGTCGAGTGATTTAAAGTGAGGGAAGTAAGATGGAGAAGGTGCAGCCCGAAGAAATAGTAGCAATACTAAAGGAGCATGGTACGCCTGTAAGTGTTGAACAGGCGAAATGTATTTTGGAATTTATGTATACCATAGCTAATATGGCTTTGGACATTTATGTAGAAAACGCTGGCGGTAATTGCGAAAAGGGAGCATACAAAAGTTCCACCGAGAAATTTTCAATCATTTAATCATGTGATATGACAGCAGATTTATACATCCGAGTAAGCACCGATGAACAAGCCGAGAAAGGTTATTCACAACGAGATCAGGAAGAAAGGCTGCGCAAATATTGTGAATTGAAACAAATAAACATCAGGAAAGTGATCATGGAAGATTATTCTGCAAAGACTTTCAATCGCCCCGAATGGACGAATCTGTTGGTCAACCTAAAAAAACATAAAGGACAAGTTGATGTGATTTTATTTATTAAGTGGGACAGGTTCAGCCGCAATGCGGGAGATGCTTACCAGATGATAAACACCTTGAGGAAATTAGGTGTTGAACCGCAAGCTATAGAGCAGCCCCTGGATTTATCCGTTCCGGAAAACAAAATGATGCTCGCGTTTTATCTGGCAGCACCTGAAGTAGAAAATGACCGAAGGGCTCTTAATACATTACATGGTATGCGACGGGCAAAAAAAGAAGGCCGGTGGATGGGGATGGCACCTGTTGGTTATACAAACAAGATAACAGAGGATGGCAGAAAATATATAGCCATCAAAGAACCAGAGGCAACTTATATGAAATGGATATTTAATTCTTTAGCAACTGGGCAATATCACGTAGAACAAATTTGTGCTGAAGCAAAATTGAAAGGGCTTGATCGTTCTAAAAATACTTTATGGAACGCCTTGCGCAATCCGGTCTATTGTGGCAAGATAAATTTGCCAGGCTATAAAGATGAAGAAGGCCGTTACGTTCAAGGGCTGCATGAGCCCCTCATATCCGAAGCGCTCTTTTATGAAGTGCAGGATTTTCTTGATGGCAAGAAAAAAAATTACAGGACCAAGTTAGGCGCAAAAGAAATATTTCAATTAAGAGGTTATTTGATTTGCCCTCGGTGCG
>CAIYPC010000114.1 GCA_903927975.1 uncultured Bacteroidota bacterium
GCAGCACGATTTTTATCATTTGTACGGAAAAGATAATGTAGTGTTGTTTTATACGGAACGTTATCCAGAACAGCCATTGGTGGTGAAGGGCGCAGGAGCTGGAGCAGAGGTAACAGCATCTGGCGTGTTTGCAGATATTATTAGAGCAGCAAGAGTTTAATAAAAATATGAAAGAAGTAAAAATATATTCGCCAGCAACGATTGCAAATTTGGTTTGCGGTTTTGATGTGCTTGGTTTATGCTTGAAAGAACCTTGTGACATCATGCACATAAAATTGATGGATGAAAAAAAAGTTGTCATTCACAGCGCAGATGGATACAATCTTCCCTCGGATCCGGCTCAGAACACAGCAGGTGCTCCGCTTTTAGAAATCCTTGCAGAAACTGATTTACAGATAGGCTTTGACGTTACTATTGAAAAACACATAAAACCAGGGAGCGGCATTGGCTCTAGTGCAGCAAGTGCAGCAGGCGCAGTTGTCGCAGCAAATCATTTGTTGGGGAATATTTTTTCAAAAGAAGATATGGTGCGCTTCGCGATGTTTGGTGAAAAAGTTGCATCAGGAGTAAAGCATGCAGATAATATCGCTCCATGTATTTATGGAGGCATTACATTAATACGTTCTATTTTCCCTTTGGATATTGTGGCTATACCAGCTCCCCAAATGCTCATCACCGTTGTGCATCCCCAAATAGAAGTACGCACTTCTGATGCAAGACAAATATTGCGTAAAGAAGTTTTGCTGAAAGACGCGATCAAACAATGGGGAAATGTTGCAGGGTTGGTTGCAGGCTTTATGAAAAATGATTATGAATTGATTGGGCGCTCTTTGGAAGATGTGATCATTGAACCTGTAAGAAGCATGCTCATCCCCGGTTTTGATGAAGTGAAAAAACGTTGCAAAGAAGCTGGTGCCTTGGGTGGCGGCATTTCTGGTTCTGGTCCATCTATTTTTATGATGAGCAAAGATGAAGCCACTGCAAAAAAAGTGGAATTGATAATGCAAGATATTTATAACAGAATCGGATTGCCTCATCATACTTATGTAACCACTATTAATAATGAAGGAGTAAGAATAGTGAATGGTGAAAAGTGAATTAAGAATATGAATATCTCCTTGCATTTATAGTTCAATAAAAATTTATATTTCTTATGCTTTATTATAGCCTTAATAATAATTCGCCTAAAGCAAGTTTCAAGGAAGCAACCATAAAAGGACAAGCACCAGATAAAGGATTATACTTTCCTGAATCGATTCCTGTTTTGTCAAAAACATTTTTTGAAAACATCAACAGTTATTCAAAAGAAGAAATTGCTTTCAAAATAATACAGCCATATATAGGGGATGAAATCCCCGAATCAGAGTTGAAGAAAATTATTTCAGAAACAGTTGCTTTTGATTTCCCGTTGGTAAAAGTGGATGAAAATATTTTTTCTCTTGAATTATTTCATGGACCAACACTTGCTTTCAAAGATGTGGGCGCAAGGTTTATGAGCCGATGCCTCGGGCATTTTGTAAAAAACAATGACAAGCAAATAACCGTGCTGGTAGCCACATCTGGCGATACCGGCGGAGCTGTTGCCAATGGGTTTTATGATGTTGATGGCATTAATGTAGTAATCCTCTACCCTTCCGGAAAAGTCAGCAGCGTTCAGGAATTGCAATTGACTACACTTGGAAAAAATATTTCTGCGCTTGAGGTGAATGGAACTTTTGATGATTGCCAGCAATTGGTGAAACAAGCGTTTGCAGATGAGCAATTGAACAAAGAATTATTTCTTACGTCAGCCAACTCAATCAATGTTGCCCGATGGTTGCCACAACAATTTTATTATTTGTTTGCTTATCAACAATGGGCTAACAAAAGCAATCCCCCTGTGTTCTGCGTACCAAGTGGAAACTTTGGAAATATTTGTGCTGGATTATTAGCACATCGCTCAGGCTTGCCTGTGAAACATTTTATTGCAGCATGCAATGCTAATAATATCGTTCCAGAATATCTAACTAACGGTGATTATCAACCGAAAAAAGCCGTTGCAACAATATCAAATGCGATGGATGTTGGCAACCCAAGCAATTTTGTGCGCATACTTGAACTGTTCCATAAAGAATTCAATTCATTAAAAAGTGTATTAACCAGTTATAGTATTTCTGATGAAGAAACAAAGCAAACTATTGCTGATGTATATGCTAAAAAAAATTATCTCCTCGACCCACACGGTGCTGTTGCATACAACTCATTAAAGAAATACTTCGAGAGTAGCTCATGCCCCCCTTTAGGGGTTGGGGGC
>CAIYPC010000115.1 GCA_903927975.1 uncultured Bacteroidota bacterium
CGAATGAAATATCTTCTTTTGTATCGTAGCCAGCATTCCATCCTTCTTTTAAATTGATCAGTCTTCCAAAATATTCTTCTGGGCGCATTCTAACGGTCAGCAGCCCTTCTTTATCAGGAGCCATAAAAACATCTTCCGTGCCATGTGATTTACCTAGTTCAAGTATTGGCTGCGGTCCTATCACGTTTGCTTCGGGATTGCGAAAGTTTAATGCGAAACGCACTTCTACCAGCGGTGAGTTTCCATACAACGTGAATGTTTTTTCCAAACGGTTTCCAAAGTAATCTGTTGACATTATTACCTGAACATAATCGCCTTCTTTTTTTACCAGCTTTGCATCATATACTTGATGGGTTTCCATACTTCCCTGACCAAGAAAATCTTCAAAACCACCATAAGGATAGAAGCCATATTTTCTAAATGATCTTTTATCGTCTTCAGGTTTGTCTGGCCATAATTTAAACAGCACATTATCCTTTCTGCTTTTTACAATGTATTCTATGATCCTTGCACCCGTTGCAAGCAGTGTTACCTGAACGCTATCGTTTTCCAAGCGGTATTCTTTTATACCGTCTGCATTAAGATCTACTTCATAAGCAAAAGCATGTCCTTCATTTTTTCCGACACCTAATTGGCTTGTGTAATTAACTCCTAACGAAGAAACTTTTACATCATAATCGCCAGCAGCTAATTTTAAATCAAATACAGTTTTAGCATAAGTACCTGTTGCCGTAGATAAAGTTTGCGTTGATGTGAAAACTGGCTTAGTATTATTTCCCTTTTGAAAAACATCTACCTGAACAGGAAATGAATTATTCGTCGAGAAGTTATGAATGGACACAGGATATTTCACAACAGGAGCGTGGCCGTAGAGTAATCGATGTACTGAAATTGCGGGAGGCATATCGAGCATTGCTAATGTGCGCTTTGTTTTATTTCCCCATTTGTAAGTTATCAGTATCGGATTTGTTTTATCCATTCCCGCTGCTGTGGGACGGATTTTAAGTGTTATTGTTTTTGTGCTGTTCGCAGGAAGATTTAGAGAAGTACTATTTACTGATTCATCCCATTGCACTTCAGGAGGTAGTTTGATATCTATATTTCCAACAACAGTTTTATTATACGTATTGGTAATAGTTATTTGCAAAGCATATCCTTCAGTGGTCGCTTGCAAATCGATTCGATCGCCAAAGTATTCTTCCAAAAAAACACGATCGAGCAAAAGCAATTGCAAAGCATTTCTGAAATATGCTGGTCCCATCATTTTGCCTTCTTTTAATACCGCAACTTCTCTGCGCTTTAAAATGGCATCCCACATATTTTCTTTAGTAAGTGTTTCTCCTTTCTTTATAAATAATACCATACTTGATAATGCATCTCCACTTAGTGGACCCGTGACAGAAATGAAGGGCACATTTTCATTATCTATCTGCTCCTTATTTCCCTCTGAAGCAATATATCCATCGTAAGTAAATGCATTTGATGGGGGATCATATACAGGCCTGAAAACATATCCCCCTTTTTTGTGAGCGAAGTTGATCCAGTTATCTTTTCCGCCCATATCCTGAACCTGTAATCCTTTATAATCACTCAACCCATATATCGGTGAAAAACCGACATCAGCAAGAACAGGGTTGCCTGCTTTTTTCATCCACTCAGTCAATTCATCCTTCATCAAAAAATCCATATAGCCGTCAAACGTAAACCAATCATTTCCCTCATTCATTCCTTTGCCAATTACTTCCAGCGGATGACCTTGCGTGCAGGTGACGCTCTTTAATAATGTCTCTGCACCAAACCATCCTTTATGAAAATCATATTCCTTGATTACAGACACTGCATTTGTGATCAGATCTTTTATACGAGCACTTGTTGTTTTATCTGATGCGGAAACAACAAATATTTTCTTATCTCCTTTTTCAATATAAAATACATTCGATAGTTTAAATCCTTCAGCATTGTATTGATGACTTTTTAGTTTTTGTCCCCACGAAGTATCTTTCGGAAGCTTGTCAGTAAGTTGTTGTGTTACGTTGTAAACAGAATCTACAAATACCAAAACATTCCCATTGTTTATTGATTGCTCAAGTTGAGCCGATGTAGGGTTTTCTAGTGTCGTATATGTTGAAGAGAGAAGTAGATC
>CAIYPC010000116.1 GCA_903927975.1 uncultured Bacteroidota bacterium
CCTGAATAATGTTTGAGAAAAAAAATTCCTCAGGACATCTTTAGATGTGAAAAAAATTCCACAATAAGAGATAAGATTATTTAATAATTCAAAAGCCTTTAGAAGAAATAATTTTCGCAAAATTCAATACTGTTCGCGATTTGCGGATTATCCATTTAATCCCAAAAGAAAATGGCACAAATGATGATGAATATAAATTATCAAAGGATATTGAATCGGTACGGGCTGGATTTCTATCTGGCCTTTTTTTATTTTCTCTCCTATATGTATGATAGCAAAATCAAGCCAGTATTCGTTAAAAACTAAACAATTTATAGTATCGTCTAGCCAACTTTTATCAGGCATGAAACCTTCAAAAAATGTTGCGGTATATTTTTGGTTCTTCTATATATATGAGCCAACTAAAATTAAGTTCTCCATTATTTTTCAAACAAGTTGGCTTCGTTTTCTTTCTTTTTTTTCCCCCTATTATATATGCGCAGGATGGCAAATCTTTATTTGAATCCAACTGTGCGCAATGTCATAATCCCATTAAAGTAGTTATTGGTCCTGCATTAAAAGGTATTACCGAAAGAATTACTGACAAAAAATTATTGCGTGAATGGATTCGCAACAACCAGAAAGTGCTTGCGACCGGAGATAAATATTTCACGAATCTCTTTGAACAATATGGCAAAACGCCTATGAACACTTTCCCTGGATTGAGCGATCCGGAAATTGATGCCATCATAAAATATGTTGATGATTATGCAGCGCCTTTTGCAGCTTCAAACAATACAGTTCTTCCTTCGGTTTCTTTAAGAGATAATTCTTTACAATACGGCATTATCACTTTCATTTTTGCCGTTTTTATGCTAGGGCTATTAATAATAAATAAAAATCTCAAGAAGCTTGTAGATGAGAAAGACGGTGAAAAAATTTATAAGCCAATACCATTTTACAGAAACAAAATTTACATCAGTTTTGCCGTGTTGATTTTATGTATTCTATGTGGCTATTATTTAGTGATTGCAGGCATCGGCTTGGGAAGAAATAAAAACTATCAGCCTGAGCAACCTATTTTCTTCTCACATAAAATACATGCGGGCTTAAATCAGATCAGTTGTTTGCTCTGTCATGGAAATGCATGGGAAGGAAAACAAGCATCCATCCCTTCATTGAATATGTGCATGAATTGCCATGCTGCCATTAACGAATACAAAGGAGAAAGATTATTCCGCGAAAATAATGTGCGTGTAGATCCAAATGAAGAGATACAAAAATTATATGCGCACACTGGCTACGATCCTAAAACTGGGAAATACACAAAGCTATCTTCACCAGTTGAATGGATAAAAATTCACAATCTTCCTGATCATGTTTTTTTTAGTCACGCACAACATGTGCGTGCAGGAAAAGTGCAATGCCAAACATGTCATGGGCCGATACAGGAAATGGATGAAGTGAAACAATTTGCTGATCTGAGCATGGGCTGGTGCATCAATTGTCATCGCACAACTAAGGTTGATTTTGCAAATTCCGTCACAGGAAATGCAGGTAATAAGTTTTATAGCATTTATAAAAAATTTAGCGGCGAATTAAAATCTGGTAAAATAGATTCTGTAACTGTTGAGCAAATTGGTGGAACTGAATGTCAGAAATGTCATTATTAAGGATTATAGGTGACACCTTTTTGAAAGGTGTCACCTATAATCCTTACATTCTTTCAAAAGAAAATATTATCGCGCCTCATAGAAGTAATCAATTTTTCGGTTATTCTTAATCGTTAATATTTTAGGCAGCTGCTTTTTTTCTATTGAACCGGCTTTTCGTTTCGTGCCCTAATAATAATCCCCAATGTTTCAAAGGCTGTATATGATCAAAAATTATTTTTGCAATCGCGAGCATTGGTATTGAAAGGAACATGCCTACAACTCCCCAAAGAAGCTCGCCAACAACAATCCCTATTAATGTTACAAGTGCATTTATTCTCACTCTTGATCCTACAATGAATGGTAATAATATATTGCTATCAACAATATGAACAGAAATGATAACGCCCGCTACGAGCCAAGCTTTGAAAGCAATGCCTGTAGTGGCAAGCGTGATCAATGAATTGATTGGAGATTATCAATAATGAGAGCAGGTAATTATTACTGATGTTGACCCCTCTTAGTTACTGTTATGTAAGCGTCATTGAGAGGATGTTATTGATAAGATAAAGTTAGTTATTAATCATTGTTTGTTTC
>CAIYPC010000117.1 GCA_903927975.1 uncultured Bacteroidota bacterium
CATAATGGTAAATGTATGAAGAAAAATCTAACGAGTGGGAGCATAAGCTTTCATGCGGTAAAAAAAGCTCTTTTTGTCATGAAACTCACCTTTGTAATGTTAATCGCTGGCATTTTGCAGGTATCGGCCAAGGCAAACGGGCAGGCAAAGGTATCTCTAAATCTAAGCCATGTTGAGATTGCAAAAGCATTGAAATCTATCGAAACGCAGGGCGACTATAGGTTTCTTTACAACAACAATCTCAAAAGTCTCAAAGAAAGAATCAATATCGATCTGAACAGCGTAAGCATCAAAGATGCGCTGGACAAAATGTTCGCGGGAACCGATCTTGGTTACAAAATCCTTGACAACAATCTTATTGTTGTTCTCTCCAATGTTCTTGCAGTTCAGGATATAAAAATAACTGGAAGAATTTTGAGTGAGAAAGGCGAACCGCTTTCAGGCGTTTCTGTAAGCCTGAAGGGAACCGCGGTTGGTACAACAACTGATAACAATGGGAACTTCACATTGACTGTTCCTGAAAAAGGGACACTTGTTATTTCTTACATCGGCTATCAAAGCCAGGAAGTAAAAGTAAATAGCCAGTCTGTTATCAGCGTGAAATTGGTTGAGTCTAATAAAACAATGGATGAAGTGGTTGTGATTGGCTATGGTCAAGCGACCAAAAGAGATTTGACTGGGTCCATTGTGAAGATTGCTGGGAAAGAAATTACTGACAAGCCAAACACTAACCCAGTAGCTAGTTTGCAAAGCAAAGTGGCTGGTCTTTATATTGTTAATAATGGTACTCCGGGACAGGCACCTGATATCAGGATCCGTGGTACAGGAAGTATTGCCAGTGTCGCTCCACTTTATGTGGTAGATGGTGTCTTCACTTCTGATATCAGTTACGTGAACCCGAATGACATTGAATCAATGGAAATCCTGAAAGACCCCTCATCTTTAGCAATTTTTGGTAATCAGGGGGCAAATGGCGTAATCATTATTACAACTAAAAGAGCGAAGGCTGGACAATCAACAATCACGTTTTCTACAAATACGGGAGTAAAGCAATTGGTGGATAGAATCAAATTGGCAAATGCTAGCCAATTCAATACTTTGTTTGCGCAAGAAAATGCCAATAACGGAGTAACCAATACCGGCTATCTTTCATTACCAGGTTTGCAAAATAATACAGATTGGATCAAAGCCGTGACACAAAAAGGGATAATCAGTGCAAACAATCTCTCTATTGCAAATTCAACTGAAAATAATAAATTCAATTTTAGCGTAGGTTATACTTTAGATCAGGGAATTGTTATAAAGGAACAATTAAAACGAATTACAGCTTCATTGAGTGATGAAGCTAAAATTAACAGATGGGCGAAGATAGGCGTAAACTTTTCAGTACTTCGCGAAGATTTACCTTATGACGCAACGGGAGAGTTAAATGCTGCACGTCAAGTGATGCCTCAGGTTTCTGCATTGCCGAAAAAATTTGACGTCCCTGATTTATACGGTAGTAATACCATTTCTCAAAATTTATACTCCACCACTTACTCTGCTTTGCAAAATTCCGGTGTACAAAATCCATTATTGGATATTTATAACCGTTATAACACAAATATTGATATTTTATATCGTTATGTAGGGAGTCTATATATTGAGCTTAATTTGATGAAGAACCTTACCTTCCGTTCGGCTGTTTATGGAGATTTTACTAACGAGAACCATCGCCAATATACCCCGCTTTACTATGCTTACGACCCGGCCACAGATGCTCCGATTTTGCAAGGTCGGACCACAAGACTAGTGCAAGCGTTAACGGATACGAAAAATTCGCAAACCGATAATATATTGACCTATAAGAATAGTTTTAAAAATCATAACCTTACCGTCATTGCTGGTGCAACGACTTATGCACACCAAATATCTATAAATCAGGAATTGGTTTTGCCTATTGATAATTCCCAGCCTATCCCGAATAACCCAAGATTTTGGTATCCAAGTGCCTGGCCCAATAGCGCAGTAAGCAGTGATCCAAATCAGACTTTTTCATATAATTATCAACCAAACTGGACAGTTGGTTTTTTTGGGAGAGCGTTGTACAATTATGATCAAAAATATTATTTGAATGCTTCCGTCAGACGTGATGGCTCCTCATCATTTTTGCCTGTAAATCAATGGGGAACATATTGGACGGTTGGTGGCGCCTGGGAATTGAGCAAAGAAAACTTTATGCAGAATCAGAAATTTTTTGATTTCGTGAAGCTCAAAGGCTCAGTAGGTACTTTGGGGGATCAGGCCGTTCCAACAGGATTATATTATCCAGCCTATCCCGGAGTAGTCTCAAATGCCCAATCTGCTTGGGTTGATTCTTCTTCAGGTGCAATTATTCAAAATACAAGTTATGGAAAAGCATATATTTCTTCTCCAAACTTACATTGGGAAACAGTTCACCAGTATGAATTTGGTGTTGAGTTTGAAGCTTTTCAACGCCGCTTACACTTTGAAGCTACTTATTTCAATCGCAGAACTGATGGTGCAATGGGCTACTATCCCGTTCAAAATGTTAATCAGCTCGAAAATCTTGTGGATATTCAAAACAAAGGTCAAGAATTTTCAGCTTCCTGGAATCAGCCCTTTAGTAAAGATTTTAGCATAAACCTTTCTGCTAACATCACTTTTATTCAAAATAAGGTTTTAAGATTCGATGATCCGTCATTTGTTTATATCGATGTCACCAGCCAAAATAATGGCGAGCAAGACAGCCGCACTATTCCAGGTCAACCCATTGGGGAATTTTATGGATATATTGCAAAAGGTGTTTATCAAAGCTATGCTCAGATATTAGCATCTCCTGTTGAATCATCCTTAGGCCTGGTTAGGCCAGGCGATTTGATATATGCTGATATTGCCGGGCCAACTGGAAAAGCGGACGGCGTGGTGGATTCACGTGACAGAACATATATTGGAAACCCTACCCCGAAATTCACTTATGGAGGTTCGATAAATGTGAACTATAAAAACTTCAATCTGGGTGTCGATATCGGTGGTGTATGGGGCAATAAGATTTTCCGCGCCTGGGGTTCTTTGGAAGCACCTTATCAACGTGTAAATTATGCAGGGTTCCAGCTGGATGCATGGCATGGTCCGGGTACTTCAAACTGGACCCCCCTTCTTAGCCAAGGTGATCGTGTTAACTATGTAGGGTCAACATACAGTATTGAAAACGGATCATATGCCCGTATCCGCAATCTTCAGGTTGGTTATAACGTTCCTCAACGTTTATTTTCAAAGGCATCGTTAATAAAAGCTTTGCGTGTATATATTAATGTACAAAACCTGATTACATGGAAAAACAATTCAGGCTATACCCCAGAGTTCGGCGGTTTCACACAATATAGTTCACAGCAATCCTCAAATGCACTGGGTGGATCTGCCGTTACGTTCCCACCTAATCCATTGCAGTTCGGAATTGATCAGGGTGGTGGAGCAATCCCAAGAATTATTTCCGGAGGCTTAACCCTAACATTATAAACTTATAAATAGTGTATCATGAAAAATAAAATAAAACTATTAACAGCTACGCTTGCATTTGCAATGGTTGCAATGTTGCTTAACGGCTGTAATAAATTTTTAGACAGGAAGCCTTTGTCTGCGACCCAAAACGATTTATCGAGCGGCGGTTTTGAATTAAAGGCACTTGGATTATACTCTGCATTGCGTAACAGTGGCGGATTTAGCACATTACCTTGGTTAGATTTTCATTCTATAAGAGATGATGATGCCCAGAAAGGAAGCAGTGTTTCAGATGGTGCTGAAATTAATGCAGAATTTGAAACTTTTCAATACACCAAGAACGATTGGGCCACCAATACTTATTGGGGCGACCACTTTAGTATGATTCAATTGGCGAACGAAATCATTCATGATCAAGATTCGCTTAAACTACAAGATGAGGGTACTTTAAGAAATGTCGGCGAGGCTTGTTTTTTCAGGGCTTATGCATACTATGAACTGGTTAAAGCTTATGGGGAAACTTACCTGCCGCTTGAGAATTTTTATTATACTTCCCCCAATCAACAAATCAGACCAAATGCCACTGCCGGACAGATCTATGCTTTGATTGATTCTGATTTAAATGTCGCCACAGCTAATCTACCTTTATCATGGGGTACTGCAACCGGCAATACATATTACGGCAGATTAACTCAAGGAGCTGCAAATACTTTATGGGCACAGACCTATTTGTTCCGTGGCAATTGGGCAAAAGTCGCAAGTCTCTGTAATACTGTAATAGCTTCTGGCGTGTATAAACTCGACCCAAGTTTTATAGATATTTGGAAAGATGGATTGAATAGTGCAGGTAAAGTTGGGCCTGAATCGATTTTTGAACTAATAAATTATGTTGGGCCAAATCAATCACCTTGGATTGCTACACAATGGGGAACTTCCCAAAATGTTCGACAAGGTGGTGCTAGCCTTGATTGGAATCTTGGTTGGGGATGGAATGTGCCAACTCAAGTTTTAGTGAATGCTTGGGATTCCACTGACCCAAGGCGCAATGAGACCGTTCTTTTCTCAGGTCGCTACGATGGTGGCACTACAACAGGCGGCTATGGAAATACGCTTCCTGCTTATAATCCAGGTGTCTCGCTCGACCAACCTTTTTGGAATAAGAAAGTGTATTCAGACCCGCAGATGAGACAATTTACCGGACAAATTGGGAGCAGCGGTGGGGCAGACTGGATTGACCATAGAATTTTACGCTATGCGGATGTCGTCTTAATGTTGGCAGAAGCATCCAATGAAACTGGTGACGGCGCTACAGCTGAGAACATGTTAGAATTAATAAGAGCCAGAGCAAGAGGGAGTGCTGATCCTACGAAAGTGTTACCTCATATTGCCTTTGCAAGTCAGTCTCAAATGCGTACAGCAATTAAGAACGAACGTCGTTGGGAATTTGCAATGGAAGGTTACCGTTTCTATGATTTGGTACGCTGGGGCGATGCGCCAACTGTCTTGGGAAGTTTAGGATATCAGCCAAAAAATGCGCTATATCCGATTCCTCAGCCTATTCTTGATCAGTTTTTAGGTAAGTTAACACAAAACCCGAATTATTAGTGAAGATATAAAGCCATAAGCTTTTAGTAATTTTTTTCATCAAAAACATACGAATATGAAACATACTAATAAATATCGCCAATTATTCTTTTTGTTGGCTTTATCTATTTTGGTTGCCAGCTGCCAAAAATTAGATCGCCCTGGTTTAGGCAATTATCCAAAAGATGCAAACCCCCCGGGTGGACCATTAAAATTTTTTGCAGCATTTGACGGCACT
This sequence comes from uncultured Bacteroidota bacterium, assembly GCA_903927975.1. Classification (GTDB taxonomy): domain Bacteria; phylum Bacteroidota; class Bacteroidia; order Chitinophagales; family Chitinophagaceae; genus Puia. The sequence continues at coordinate 5,324 of CAIYPC010000117.1, forward strand.
ACTTCCAATTCATTATTGAATGCAGTTGATAGCATTCGAGCAAATTTTCCGTCAAATAACCCTTTGCAATCTGCTCCTGGTATTTCGGGACAAAGCATTGTAGGCGATGGCACTGATTTTGTAAAATATGCTGGTGCTAATGATTTTATTTCCACGGCAGGCAGTTTCACCATTTCGTTTTGGGAGAAGCGCAATGGAATACCGAAGGGGAACTCTGCTTTCTTTTTCTGTTTTGCTTCATCCAATGGCTACTGGGCCGGTGCTTCAATGTTGGGATTATTTGATTGGGGAACAAATAATGACTCAGCAGTTTTGAAAATTGATTGTATTGATGCTAATGTCAGCGATAACTGGTTTCAGTGGGCTGGTGCAACGGCAGTACATGGCATAATGGATAACCAATGGCATCATCTTGCTTTCGTTTATGATGCAACTTCATCAATAATGACTTTGTACGTAGATGGCACTGCGAATCCAAATACTCAATCATGGGGAAGTCACGGGGCCGCAAATATGGACAATTCTAAAATTACAGAATTTGATGTTGCGGGTAACAGCAATATTCCAAATATGGGCTGGGGCCAAAACTGGGAAACAGGTAACGCTATTGACCAATTTAGATTATATGCAACCGCATTATCTGCTTCAGATGTTCAATCTTTATATGCTAACAAACAGTAGTTTTTTATACCATTTTATAAAAGAGCACGATCTTAGTGCTCTTTTTTTTTGAAATGATAATTACTTTCAGAAAATATTATGTAGTTACAGCGGCTTTAGTAATTGCCATTTTCAGTTTGTGCTTACTTGACAATTGCTCGCAAAATAAAAATGATGATATCAATAATACTCCTGAAAAAAAGCAATTTGCGGGATCACAAACTTGCGCAAATTGCCATAAAGACATTTATGAACAGCATTTGCAATCCTTTCATCACACAACTTCTGCTTTAGCAAACGCACAAACATTAAAAGGTGATTTTGATAGCGCTAATAAGATCTTTTTTAATGATCACCTTTTCATTGCAGCAGAAAAAAAAAAAGATAGCTTTTATCAGACAGCATATTCACATGGAGTTGCAAAACTTTCTAGGCCATTCGATATTGTGATAGGTTCAGGAAAGCGAGGCCAAACAAGCATTTATTGGTTTCAGAATTATTTATTTCAATTGCCGTTAACTTATTTCGCTGAAACCAATGAGTGGACCCTTAGTCCTGGATATTCACGAAAAGTAGAATTTAACCGTTCTGTTACATCGCGGTGTTTAGAATGTCATTCAACTTATTTTCAGGAAACAACCAACAAAAATTCAAAAGCTGATGAATTTTCTAAAACCAATTTTGTTTTAGGTGTTGAATGTGAAAAATGTCATGGCTCAGGAATTGAACATGTTGCTTTTCACGAAAAAAATCCAAATGAAAAAATTGGTCACGCCATTTTGGATCCCGCAAAATTTTCGCGGATACAAAATTTAGATTTATGCAGACTTTGTCATGGTGGCGCACTTTCAAAATCCAAACCCTCATTTAATTTTCAGGCTGGTAATAAACTGTTCGATTTTTTTCAACAAGACAGTTCCAAACCTATTTCAGAAATAGATGTGCACGGAAATCAATATGGTATGCTTGCAGTCAGCAAATGTTTTAAAAATAGCGAAATGACTTGTCTTAGCTGTCACGATGCCCATAAAAATGAAAGCATGCAAGCAGCTCAATTTTATATTAAGTGCGAAACTTGTCATAAAAGTTCATCGCACAATACTTGTAAATTAACATCAACTGTTAATCAAAATTTTTTGGAAACTAATTGTATAAATTGCCACATGCCTGAAGAGGCATCAAAAGCAATTATGGTAATTCGTAAGGACGAATCGATACCAACATCGGCGCACATGCGCTCACATTATATTTCAGTATATAAAGATATTTCTAAACAAATTTTAACCGTAAAAAAATAAGTGGGTTTATGAAAAAGGTTCTCCTTTTTTCAATTGGTTTATTGTCGATCTTGATCTTTGATTCCTGTAAGCAAAAGACCATGTTCGAAACTATTTCAGCTTCTCATTCCAATATTAGTTTTACCAACACGCTGGAAAAGCATAAAGCTTTTGGGATTTTATATTTTTTGTATTACTACAATGGCGGTGGCGTGTCAATTGGTGATATCAATAATGATGGTTTGCCCGATGTGTATTTTACTGCGAATCATAATGGGGGCAACAAATTATATTTGAACAAAGGCAATTTTGAATTTGAAGATATCACTGAAAAAGCTGGCGTAGCGGGCACTTCCGATTGGTGTACGGGATCTACGATGGCTGATGTGAATGGCGACGGCTTATTGGATATTTATGTTTGTGCGGTTCAGGGTGAGCATCATTTGAGAGGCCACAATGAATTGTTCATTAATAATGGCAATGGCACTTTTACAGAAAGCTCTAAAAAATATGGATTGGATTTAGCCGCTTTTTCTTCGCAGGCAGTTTTCTTTGATTACGATCACGATGGGGATTTAGATTGTTTTATATTAAATCAATCACATCATCCCAATGAAAATATAGCAGACACGAGCAAAAGAAGATCTTTCGATCCTAATGCCGGAGATTGTTTGTACAGAAATGATTTAAGCACTACCGGAAAATTTACCGATGTATCAGCGCAGGCAGGTATTTATCAAAGCAATCTTGGTTATGGTTTGGGCATTTCTGTAGCGGATTTGAATAATGATGGTTTTGATGACATCTATATCGGAAACGATTTTCACGAGAACGATTATTATTATATCAACAACGGAGACGGCACTTTTACAGAAAGTGGCGCGAAGCATTTTGGACATTATTCGCGATTTAGCATGGGCAACGATATTGCCGATTATAACAATGATGGACAACCGGATATTCTAACAGTTGATATGCTGCCGCCCGATGAGAAAACGATGAAGACTTATGGCAGCGAAGAAAATGCAGACATTTATAAATTTAAAATTAAGAGTCACGGTTTTCAAGATCAGGTTTCGCGAAATTGCTTGCAAAAAAATAATGGTAGCGGAAAAAGCTTTAGTGATGTTGCGTTGATGAATGGTGTAAGTGCAACAGATTGGAGTTGGTGTCCTTTGTTTGCCGATTTTGATAACGATGGAAAAAAAGATTTATTCATTTCAAGCGGGATAGTGAAACGCCCGACAGATTTGGATTACGTGCGTTTTATTTCAGACCTGTCATCCCATGTTAACCGCAATGTGTCGGATGAATTTGATGATGAAACCGTTTCTAAAATGCCCGACGGAGCTTCTCATCCATTTCTCTTTAAAGGCAATTTAGATGCGGGTTTTAAAGATGTGAGCGAAGAATGGGGAACGGGAAAAATGAAAGGATATTTCAATGGCGCGGCTTATGCCGATTTGGATAATGATGGAAATTTAGATTTGGTGATCAATTGTATTGACAAGCAGGCTGTGATTTTGAAAAATACTTCAACTCCGAAAAATCATCTCGATATTTCTTTTAAAGGAACCGGCATGAATAGATTTGGGATTGGGTCCAAAGCCTACTTGTTTTCGCGTAATCCTAAAAATGAAACTGTGACCCAGTTTCAGGAGCTCATGTTAACCCGCGGTTTTCAATCATCCTCTGATACTAAATTACATTTTGGATTGGACAGTTTAACGGCAGACAGTTTGCTGATTGTTTGGCCCGATCAAAAATATCAGGTCATTAAAAATCCTGCCATCAACAAAATTCTTACATGCAATCAAACTGATGCAAATGGAAATTTTAAGTACGCCGATTTTTTTCCGCAGAAGCAACCGGAACTACAAGATGTAACTGCGCAGATTAAATGCGATTGGAAGCATGTTGAAAATAATTTCAACGATTTCAATGTGCAATACCTTTTGCCACACATGGAAAGTACACGGGGACCAAAGATTGCTGTTGGTGATATTAATAACGATGGCTTAAGTGATTTTTATGTTTGCGGTGCACGTGGCCACGCAGGTGCATTGATGTTGCAAAAAAAAGATGGAAATTTTGAGAGAGTGGATACAGCTATATTTTCAAAATTTGTTTTTTGCGAAGATGTGGATGCTGTTTTCTTTGACGCTAATGGCGATGGCTTTCAGGATTTGCTCGTTATTAGTGGCGGCAACGAACCTTCTATTGGTTCGCCTTTATTTTTGCAAGACCGATTGTTTATTAATGATGGTCATGGTCACTTTAAGCCTAAACCTGATTTTATGGTGCAGCAATTGTACAATAAATCTTGTGTTGCCGTTGCCGATGTTAATCATGATGGCAATATGGATGTGTTTATTGGAACACTTGCAAAAACAGAAGGAACTGCTTTTGGAACACCTATGAATTCTTATTTAATGTTGAATGATGGACATGGGAAATTTGATATTGCAACAGGTAACACAATTCCACTTACGCAGCTCGGAACTGTTACCAGCGCACAGTTTGCGGATGTGAACAATGATGGTTGGCCCGATCTGATTGTAACCGGAGAATGGATGCAGGTAAAAGTCTTCATTAATAATCATGGAAAATTTTCGGAGCAGGATATTCCTAATTCAACAGGTCTTTGGCAAACTGTTTATGCAACCGATGTTAACGGTGATGGATATCCAGATATTCTGGCTGGCAATTGGGGTCACAATTCTAAACTATGGGCGGGTAAAGATGGGCCATTGAAATTATATGTCAAAGATTTTGATCAAAACGGAACGGTTGAACAATTAATGTGCTACACAGTAGGTGGCAAAGAATATACATTCCTGGCTAAAGATGAATTGGAACGTGAAATACCAGTATTGAAAAAATATTATCTTACTTATGATGAAGTGGCGGGCAAAGATGTACAGTATATGTTTTATGATCTGTTCAAAAATTATATTGAACTAAAAGCGGAAACACTCAGCTCATCTTGTTTTATTAATGATGGAAAAGGAAATTTTAAAAGAATGGATTTGCCCAATGAGCTTCAGGTTGCTCCAATTTTTTCATTCACCTCACTCCCTGATCGCAGCCTCACAAATTATTTAGCCGTTGGAAATTTTTATGGTGTGATGCCTTATGAAGGAAGATATGATGCGTTATATCCCACCGCATTTTCATTTGATAAAAACAATAAGCAGTTTAATGAAACATCCATTATGCCCGACGCAAAAGGAGAAATGCGCGATGCAAAATGGCTGAATACAGCGAATGGCGGCAAGGTTTTAGTTATTGCAAGAAATAATGACAGCTTGCTTTTTTATAAAAATCTAAAATAGCATTACATGAAGAAAACATTTTTTATTGTGCTTATAACGATTGCTTATTTATCCTCTTGCAAAAAAAGCAGCACAACCGCAACGCCTCAATCATTTTATTTAAGTTATAGCGTGAACGGGATCAACAATGGAACGGATGTTTATACGGCTTTAAATGTAAATCCAGTGGTGAGGTTTTCATTTTCGTCCGTTTTAGAGAGTGCTAATATCAGTTCAAATTTTTCTCTGGTTGATAATAGCAATACGGCAGTCCCAATTAGTGTAACGATACAAAAAAATGACAGTGTTGTTGTCGTGCAGCCAAGCAACCCATTAAAAGGATTTTCAAAATATACCTTAAAGGTTTCCGCTGGCTTATTGTCTTCAACAAAAGCAACACTCCTCAATCCTGTCTCAATCAGTCTTACGACAAGCATTGATTCTTCCGATAAATTTCCGCAGATAACAGATAGCGCACTGCTCACTTTGGTAGAGCAACAAACCTTTAAATATTTTTGGGATTATGGGCATCCAACATCAGGGCTTGCGAGAGAGCGTTATTCTTCAGCAACAACTGTAACCACCGGTGGCAGCGGTTTTGGCGTTATGGCGATGCTTGTTGGCGTGCAGAGAAATTTTATTTCACATGCAGATGCATTAACACGCATAACCACCATTGTTAATTTTCTTTCTAATAACGTTACGCGCTATCATGGTGCATTCCCGCATTGGATCGATGGTGGAACTGGCGCAACAATTCCTTTCAGCTCACAAGATAATGGCGGCGATATTGTAGAGACATCCTACATGATGCAGGGTTTGCTTTGTGCGCGACAATTTTTTAACAGCACCACAGATGTGAATGAAATCAGTCTTCGTAACAACATTAATAATTTATACAATGCAGTTGAATGGAATTGGTATAGGCAAAACGGTCAAAATGTTTTGTATTGGAACTGGAGTCCCGATCAGGGCTTTGTGGTAAACGTGGCTGTGACTGGTTGGGATGAAGCTTTGATTACTTATGTGCTCGCAGCATCATCGAATATTGATTCAAACGCAATCCCCAAAATTGTTTATGATAATGGATGGGCGAAAAATGGTGCAATGAAAAATGGAAATACTTTTTATGGAATTCAATTGCCGCTTGGTCCTGATTATGGGGGACCTTTATTTTTTGCGCATTATTCTTTTCTCGGCATCAATCCAAATGGCCTAAGTGATGTTTATGCAAATTATTGGACACAAAATGTTGCACATTCTCAAATCAATTATAACTATTGTATAAACAATCCATCAAAATATTATGGCTATAGCAATTTGTGCTGGGGACTAACTGCAAGCGATGAAGCAGGTGGATATTCTGCTCATGCTCCCGATAATGATGACGGCGTGATAACACCAACTGCTGCAATTTCATCATTGCCTTACACGCCAATGGAATCAATGAATGCGCTGCGTTTTTTTTATTATAAACTTGGCGATAAAACCTGGAAAGATTATGGTTTTGTGGATGCATTCAACCTTGGCACGGGTTGGTTTGATAATGATTTTCTTGCTATTGATCAGGGCCCAGAAATTGTGATGATAGAAAATTATAGAACAGGCTTGTTGTGGAATTTATTTATGAGCTGCCCTGAAGTAAAAAACGGCATGCAAAAATTAGGATTTTCCAGCCCTAATCTGTAAGAATATTTTTAGCTAGATGGTTTTATTAATGCCAAAATTTTTTAGAAAATATATAATGGCCGTTTCTTCATGCATTATTTGTTTAGCAGCCGATGCACAGATTACCATTCCATGGAGTTCAAGTTTGAATGTGAACTTTGGAAGGGGCATCTCTAATCCTGGGCCTCCATTATCAGTGGGAAAAACTGATTTTACATATACGACAGATTTATGCCCGCAACAAGGATATTATACGGTGGTAAATTCAATTAATTGCGGATATCCGTTGGATTTATCAAGGGATGCTGGGATAACCTACAATAGCGATTTTCAATATGCATTTCCGGAAAGCGATAGTGGAGGATACATGATGTTGGTGAATGCAGGTGTTTCTCCCAATCCTACAATCGTTTTTCAGGATACTGTAAAAAATTTATGCAGCAATTCAGGATATCTTTTTTGGGCAGGGATATCTAATTTAAGTTTCGCTAGTTGTGGGCACCCGAATTTTACGATCAACATCGAAACTACAAATGGTCAAATTATCAAAACATTCCAGACCGGGGATTTGGGTCTTTCTACTTTGGATACAAATCATTTTGCCTATTATCTAGGCTATTCTTCTTTACTTACGCCAGCGCCAAAATCTACTTTCCCTTTTTTTTATGGACTCTTTTTTACACCTCCTGCTGGAGTGACAGATGTGGTGGCAAAAATCATTCTTGACCCGCTGAAGGTATTTAGCGAATGTGAAGTTCATTTTGCCCTCGACAATATTGTTATGATGCCTGTTAGTTCTCAAATACAAATTCAAAATCCTACTTACCCGGATGGATGGATTATTGGAACATGCTTTCAGGGCAACAATCCATTGATTTTAAATGGGAGTATTGATTACGATAGTTTAATTTTTGGGCTTACAAAATTTGCAGGAACGCCTTATCAAAACCCCGCATATCAATGGCAGCAAAGTTTAGACGGAGGATATACATGGGCTGATGTCCCCGGGGAAACCAATATTAATTTATCGTATCAATTTAATAACCCTGATACATTTTTAGTGAGGTTGAGAGGTGCTGATGCAAGCAATATTAATAATCTTAATTGCAACGTAACATCAAATGTAATAAAGGTGCAAGTGGATGGGCTGCCTAAGAGTTTTTCGTTCAGCAGCAATTCTCCCGTGTGCGAAGATTCAGACGTAGTTTTAAAATTAGATGGCGGTGCTTATTACACTACTTTTGGTCCAAATGGATTTAGTGATAACACAGCTTTCCCGCACGTTTATCATCCTTCATTGGCTGACAGCGGTTGGTATTATTCTAATATCACCACTTATGGAGGATGCTACATAAAAGATAGCACTTATGTAATTATCAGAGGACCGAATTTGAAAATTGGTCTTTCAGATTCTGTTTGTTATGGAACCACTTTTCAATTATCAGCATCCGGTGGAATTAAATATTTATGGACGCCTTCAACAGGATTGTCTGATCCTAATATATCCAATCCAACTGCCACGCCATACGTAACCACAAAATATACAGTGCAGGTTACAGATACTTCGGGCTGCAGTGCTTTTGGTAGTGAAACGGTAATATTGAAAGACACGCTTTTCAAAGCTTTATTCAATCTGCCAGAATTTGCTTGCCCTAAGGATATCGTTGTAATTCACGATTCCAGCATTGGAAAAATAGCATCATGGAATTGGAATTTTGGTAATGGAGAAACTTCAAATCAACAGGATCCAAATTCACAAACCTTATTAACTACAGGAAATATTACAACTAACTATGAAGTAAGATTAATCGTTACAGATTCTTCCGGTTGTTCAGATTCATCTTACAAAATCATCAGTTCCGTTCCCAATTGTTTTATAGCAGTTCCTTCTGCATTTACCCCTAATGGTGATGGGAAAAATGATTATTTACATCCACTAAATTTATACAAAGCAACCAATATTAAATTCAGGGTATTTAATCGATATGGCCAATTGGTATTTGAAAGCCATGACATAAACAGCAAGTGGGATGGAACAGTAGGTGGATTAAATCAACCCGCAGGAACTTATGTGTGGATGCTGGAATATAATGACGAAAAAAATGAAAAAATATCATTAAAGGGAACCACTGTATTGATTAGATAATATTATTTAGCAGCTTGAATTGCATTATTAATAATTGAAAAAACTTTGCTGTCAATGAAAAAATTGTTTGCCATTTTGATGTTGAGCTTCTTTGCATTATTAGCATTTGACTATCTGGGTGCTCAGATAGTACAAAAGAAATCTTCCAATAAAAAAAGCCAGAATCTTTCTGATGCCGCATTATTGGATATTGTCGAGAAACAAACTTTTCAATATTTCTGGAATGGCGCAGAACCGAATAGCGGTATGGCTGCAGAGCGAATTCACACAGATAATGTTTATCCTGAAAATGATCAGCGCACTATTGCAACTGGGGGAAGTGGGTTTGGCTGCATGGCAATTCTTGCTGGCATAAAAAGAAATTATATAACACGTCAGCAAGGACTGAAACGATTTGAAAAGATAATTTCCTTTTTAGAAAAAGCAGATCGTTTTCATGGTGCGTGGCCGCATTGGTTGAATGATGAGACCGCGCATGTAAAGCCTTTTGGCAGCGATGATGACGGTGGTGATTTGGTGGAGAGCTGTTATTTATTGCAAGGATTATTATGCGTTCGCGAATATTTTAAAGATGGAAATGAAGCAGAAAAAAAATTAGCTGTGGGAATTGATGCATTGTGGCGCGATGTTGATTTCGATTGGTATCGCAATGGCGGACAAAATGTTTTGTTCTGGCATTGGAGCCCAACGCATGGGTGGACAATGAATTTTCCGGTGCATGGCTATAATGAATGTTTGATTTTATATGTGATGGCCGCATGTTCGCCAACACATTCTATTCCTGCAGAAGTTTATGATCAGGGCTGGGCACAAAATGGCGATATCAATAAAATAAGTTTTTATAAAAATGATACGCTTCACTTGCACATGCAAGGCGATCCGCCACATGGAGGTCCATTGTTCTGGTCGCAATATTCTTATCTCGCACTAGATCCTCATGGATTGAAAGATAAATATGCAGATTATTGGAAAGAGAATACAACGCAATCAATCATCAATTACAAATGGTGCGTTGATAACCCAAAACATTTTGTAGGCTATTCAAAAAATAATTGGGGATTGACAGCGAGCTATTCTGTGAGAGGTTATGCGGCACATGCGCCAGATTTAAAAAATGATTTAGGCGTGATATCGCCAACTGCTGCGATTTCATCTTTGCCTTACACGCCGAATCAATCACTTGCCGCTATCAGGTTTTGGTATAATAACATGAAGAATAAACTTTGGGGAAAATATGGTTTTTATGATGCGTTCAGTGAGAAAGCTGGTTGGTATCCGTCGCGTTATCTAGCGATTGATCAGGGACCGGAAGTGACGATGATTGAAAATTATCACAGTGGTATGTTTTGGAAATTATTTATGAATTGCGCTGAAGTGAAAACAGGATTGAAGAAGCTTGGGTTTGAGAGCAAGTGAGTTGTTGGTTGAAGAGTTGAATTGTATCGCTGTAGATGTTTTTCATAATATAGCAAATGAGTTTTTATTTTTGGATCTTCAAAAGATCAAACTTGTTCTATCATTTTTTTAAACTTTAGAAATGTTTATTCGACCAATCTTAACTGTCGTTTTATTAGCAATAACATTTAATGGGTTTGCTCAATCGCTGTATGATTTCCCAGCAGGCACAACCTCGCATGTGAGTAGTTTTGAAAACATGAACGGCGCAAAAGGCGCTGGTGGAAAAAGAAATAAAACAGCAAAGGGCAATGCTTATGAAACGATGAAGCCGGGTGAATCAAAAACATTGCTCGATATAAATGATCAGGGAATCATTCAGCGGATATGGATGACCGTTGAGCCGAATCCTATTATATTAAGAAGTCTTAGGCTTCAAATATTTTGGGATGGAGAGCAAAAGCCTGCAGTAGATGTTCCCTTAGGAGATTTTTTCGGAAATAATCTTGGAAGAACGGTGCCATATCAATCAGCGCTTTTTTCTACGGGCGAAGGAAGATCTTTTAATTGCTATATCGCAATGCCTTTTCGAAAAAGAGCAAGAGTGATGATGATTAATGAAAGCAAAACGTTGTCAACTCCGCTGTTTTATGATATTGATTTTATTCGTACAAAAACACTTTCACCACAATCGTTATATTTTCATGCAATATGGCAGCGACAAAAAAAAGCACTCGGAGAAGATATCGAAATACTTCCCCGAGTAAAAGGCAAAGGCCGCTTTTTAGGAATGAGCACTGCACTTCTTGTTGATCCTGCTTATGGAAATACCTGGTGGGGCGAAGGCGAAGTGAAAATGTATTTGGATGGCGATTCAACATATTCTTCAATAAACGGAACCGGCTCTGAAGATTATCTTGGCAGCGCTTGGGGTCTTGGAACTTTTGTAAATCTATATCAAGGCTGCACAGTTGCTGACACCGCAAAAAAAGAATATAATTTTTACAGGCTGCATGTTCCCGATGCAATTTATTTCAATAAAGAAATTAAAGTAACTATTCAGCAACTAGGTGGTGGCAGTGTTCCTGAAGTGAAAGCACTGATCAAAAAAGGTGTGAACCTTAAACCCGTTGCTGTTGATGCCGATGGAAAGTATAATAGGTTTTTCGAATCGAAAGATTTGTCAGTTGATAATTTTACGGAAGGCTGGGTAAATTTTTATCGTGTTGATGATTATGCAGTCACTGCATATTTTTATTTAAATAAACCATCGAGCAATCTTCTGCCACTTGCTAACGTGGAAGAGAGAATAAAAAATGTAAAAGAATAAAATCAAAAAAATGAAAAGAGCAGGATCGGTCATTATCATTTTAGTTTTTGCAAACATTGTATCAGCACAAAAAAAATCTGGCTATCCAAATAGCATTGCGCCGGTTGGTATCATTAAAAATATTTCTGATTCTGCATTGCTTGATATTGTTCAGCGCCAAACATTTCGTTTCTTTTGGCATTTTGCGCATCCTGTGAGTGGATTGGCAAGAGAAAGAGACAACACCGTTCGCGCAGAATATTATTGGGACTATATCAATGAAGCTTATAACGAACCCAATCTTAGCAAAGGAACATTCGGTCCTGAAGCATGTGCGATTGGAGGAACCGGCATGGGAATTTTGTCAACCATCGTTGCTGTTAATCGTAAATGGATTGGTAGGGATACAGCAGTGAGACGCTTAATAAAGATTGTTGATTTTTTGATCAAGGCAGATTGTTTTCATGGCATCTATCCGCATTTTATGAATGGCGCAACAGGAAAAACAATTCCTTTCGGAAGATTGGATGATGGCGCTGACATTGTTGAAACTTCTTACCTGATGATGGGCTTGCTCACTGCAAAAGAATATTTTAACGGCAGTAATTTGCAGGAAAAATATTTTTGCAAACGCGTGGATGAAATGTGGGGCGCAGCAGATTGGAATTGGCACAGCAAAGGAGATGATAAACATTTATACTGGCATTGGAGCCCATCGAATGATTTTGATATGAACTTTCCCGTGTTCGGCTGGGATGAAGCTTTGATAACTTATATCATGTCTGCTTCTTCGCCCAATCATCCCATATCAAAAGAACTCTATGAAAATTCATGGGTGAAAAGCCCAAGCTGGAAAAATGAGAAAACATATTTCGGTTACACGTTGCCGTTGGGAAATTTTGATATGGGCGGTCCTTTGTTTTTTGAGCAATATACTTTTATGGGTATCAACCCAAATGGATTAAAAGATGATCATGATATTGATTACGCACAGCAAACACTCAATCATACATTAATCAATAGAGCGTATTGTATTGACAACCCAAAAAAATATAAAGGTTATGGAGAAGATTGCTGGGGATTGACTGCTGGCGATAGCTACAAAGGTTATGTTGCGCATTGCCCACAGGAAGATTTTGGGGTGATTCAACCAACGGCGGCTCTGTCTTCTTTTCCATACACACCGCAATTTTCTATGCAAGCACTGAAACATTTTTATTATGATTTAGGAAATAAAATTTGGGGCGATTATGGATTTGCAGATGGCTTTAGTGAATCGCATAATTGGTATGCTAAAACACATCTTGCCATTGATCAGGGACCCATTGTAGTGATGATAGAAAATTACAGAAGCGGGTTGATATGGAACTTATTTATGAAAATTCCTGATGTGCAAAATGGATTGAAAAGATTGGGCTTTGCGAGCCCGAAATTGAAAAATTAATTCAGATGAAATTTAAACTGTTCATTTTTTGTTTAGGGATCTCCTTTTTTGCAAATGCACAAGAGTATCAATACAATTATGTTTTTTTCAGTAATAGTGCAATGGAAGGGAATTATTTTTTTAGTAAAACAAAAAGCAGTGGAACTTCATTCATAAAAAATATTAATAGCAAATTGCCCGTTAGCGAAATCATTTTTCACACGGCAGGCAATGCTTTGCAATTGCAATATAAAAATGCAGACAATGGCAATTGGCAGGCATCTGTTTTTTATAAGGAAGCTCGTGGCATGGACTATTTTAAAAAAGCAAACTTTCTTTCATTCTGGATATTCAGTTCGTCTCAAATTGATTCAAAAGATTTGCCAGTAATTCACTTGATGAAGAGTGACAGCAGCTTTACGTCCACTATTAATATCCCTTCGATAAAACAAAATGGATGGCAGAGAATAATCGTTCCTGCAAATTCAATAAAAGAACTCAACGCCGATAAGCCTTCAGATATTATTGCAATCGTTTTTTCGCAACAAAATAATGATGGCAAAGAGCATTTGATTTATGTTGATGATATTGAATTTTTGGATAAGGACAATTCAGCTGTAATAAATTCTACACCTGAAATATTAACAGCAAAAGGTTATGCGATGCATGTTGATATTAGCTGGAAAAATATCACAGATAATAATGTGCGCTACATAAAAATTTACCGTTCAGAAAATGGAAAAGATTTTAAGCCGGTCGGCATTCAGCAATCTTATATAAATCGCTATGCTGATTTTACAGGCGAAACAAATAAAAAATATTTTTATAAAATAGCATTGCTTAATAATGATTATGAAGAATCAAACTCATCAGACATAGTAAGTGCTTCGACAAAGCAAATGACAGATGATGAGTTGTTGAGCATGGTGCAGGAAGCATCATTTCATTATTATTGGGATGGTGCTGAAACAAACAGCGGATTGGCAAAAGAAAATATTTCAGGCAGGCACGATATGATTGCCGCAGGTGCATCAGGCTTTGGCATCATGGCGTTGATTGTTGGCACAGAAAGAAAGTTTATTACACATGAAGAATCCGTTGATCGCTTTGTGAAAATTGTAAACTTCTTATCTGGCGCTGAAAAATTTCACGGAGCGTTTCCGCATTTTATTAACGGCAAAACCAGAAAAGTAATTCCATTTTTTGGCAAGCGCGATGATGGTGCTGATTTGGTTGAGACATCTTTTTTAATGCAAGGCTTGCTCACAGCACGGCAATATTTTTCTGGCAATAATGATAAAGAAAAATTGATCCGGGATAAGATAACAACCATCTGGAATAATATTGAATGGGATTGGTTCAAGCATTATCCTAACAGCAAATTTTTGTATTGGCATTGGTCGCCCGACAAAGAATGGATCATCAACCATAATTTGATTGGGTGGAATGAAACGATGGTTACTTACTTGCTTGCAATTGCATCGCCAACGCACGGAGTGTCAGCAAGCATGTATTACAGTGGTTGGGCGAACCAAGATAGCACCGGACAAAAATATCGTTCAGCATGGAGCAAAACAAAGGATGGTTCGAAGTACACGAATGGCAATACTTATTTTGGGATTAAACTTGATGTTGGTGTTTCCGATGGCGGACCTTTATTTTTTACGCATTATTCTTTCATGGGTTATGACCCGCATTTTCTTACAGACAACTACACAAATTATTTTACCAACAATCAGAATATTGCGAAAATAAATTATCGCTATTGCGTACAAAATCCAAAACATTATAAGGGATATGGAGATAGTGCATGGGGATTGACTGCCAGTGATGGACCATATCATTATTCCGCAGATGAACCGGTGCTTTGGCAGGATCATGGAAAAATTGCACCGACTGGTGCCGTCAGCTCATTTCCCTATACGCCGAGCGAATCAATGAAAGCGTTGAAGAATTATTATTTCAATTACGGGAAATTTTTGTGGGGAGAATATGGCTTTAAAGATGCATTTGATCTGAACGATAATTGGTGCTCGGAAATTTATATGGGATTAAATCAGGCACCCATGACCGTTATGATTGAAAATCATAGAACAGGTTTGATATGGAAACTGTTTATGAGCAATGCTGATGTGAAGGTTGGTTTGGAAAAATTAGAAAAGCTGAAGCATTAATAAGTTGATTGGTTGAGAGAGAAATAAATCTTCACTATTAAAAACGATTGCTATGCAAAACATCACACGACAAAAATTTCTGCAAAGCACTGCATTGGCTGGTGCTGCACTTTTGCTTTCTTCTTTAGAAAGTTTTGCTGCTGAAGAAAAAGAGAAAAAATTAAGAGTTGCTATTATTGGTTGCGGCAGTGTGAGCAATCGCTACATTCCGCATTTGCAAAGATCTTCATTGATTGAAATTGTGAGCCTCTGCGATATAAAATACGAACGGGCATTGGAGCAGAACAAAAAATATAATGTGAATGCTGCAACTTATCCGCATATTGATAAATTGCTTGCAGGTGTTCCATTTGATATGATGATTACCACCACAAACATGCAAGTGCATGGTGAGCTGAATAAGCAGGCTTTATTGGCAGGTAAAAATGTGTGGAGTGAAAAACCAATGGCAAACAGCTACGCCGAAGGCAAGGCATTGCTTGATCTGGCAAACAGCAAAGGCTTGCGCATTTGGGGCGCACCTGCTGTTGTGAATAGCCCACAATTTGCTTTCATGAGCAAAACAATTCAAGAGGGAAAATTAGGAAGGCCCTCTTCAGCGCATGGGCAGTATGGCCATACTGGCCCAACTTGGAGCGCATTTTTTTATGAAAAAGGCGGAGGCAGCATGCCTGATCTCGGAGTATATAATATGGCAACACTAACAGGTTTGCTTGGTCCCGCAAAAAGCGTGATGGCAATGACGAGCATTGTTAATCCTGAAAGAACGGTTGATGATAAAGGAAAAATAAAAGTGGAAGCAGAAGACAATGCGCATATTTTATTAGAGCATGATAAAGGAGCAATTTCTCATGTGATGTGTGGGTTCAATTTTTTTGATCCGCACGGCCATGATGCGAAAGGGCAAACATTGCATTCGATCCAAATTTATGGTGATGCTGGAAACATGCGATTGATTGGCTACGATTGGGAACCATTGGGTGTTATGCTCGACACATCATGGACTGAGCCGGCAAAACTTTATCAAGAGAGCGCCGAAGGTTATCAATGGCAGGAAGGCGCGACAAAAATTGGTGAATCGTTGGTGAAGGGTATTGAGCCTCGCATTGCGGTAGAGCATGCGTTGCACGTGTTGGAAATTATTGAAGCGGCAAGGGCATCTTCTGCAACAGGAAAAAAAATAATATTGCAATCAAGTTTTAAGTGGCCGATGGTTTAGGGTGAATGGTGAATGAAGGCATTGCACTCTTGGGCGAGGAAAGAATTCATCAACAAAAATTTGAATTGAAGAAATCGTACATCTAACATCGTAAATCACACACTCTCATGAACCGTTTTTTATCACCAAATAGCCTAATGCAGGAAAATGGAATTGCATTCATAAGAATTCTTATCGGCATTTTCTTAATCTATCATGGCTGTGAAATTTTTGATGCTGCAAAAATGAGAGAATATGCAGCATGGGATATGTTCAAAAAAAATTCAACACCTTCCATCATGCCTTATCTCGGAAAAGCAGCAGAGCTAATTGGCGGATTGATGCTTGCGCTTGGCTTGTTTACAAGAGTAGCGAGCCTGATTATTATAGGCACAATGCTTTACATCGCTTTTATTATCGGCAATGGAAAAATTTGGTACGAGGATCAGTATCCATTTTTGTTTGTGCTGTTTGCTTTCATCTTTATTTTTACAGGACCGGGAAATTTGAGTTTGGATAAATTAATTTTCAAAAAGAAATTATGAGAGACGTTTTAAAGACTTCGGTTAGACATAATAGTGATATTTCGCCGCGTAAGATTGCAATGTTTTCATTTTTTATATTATTATTAATCACTTTGTTTTATTCACCGGAAGTAATAGGGCAACAGAAAACATATTGTAATCCCATCAACATTGATTATGGCTACACGCCAATCCCAAATTTTTCCGAATGGGGACGACATCGTGCTACCGCAGATCCGGTAATTGTAAATTACAAAGGCGATTATTATTTATTCTCTACCAATCAATGGGGCTATTGGTGGAGTAGCGATATGCTGAACTGGAGATTTATCTCTAAAAAATTTCTTCGCCCATGGAATAAAGGATATGATGAATTATGTGCGCCTGCTGTTGGTATCATCGGCGATACGATGATTGTATTCGGTTCAACCTACACAAAAAACTTTACGATATGGATGAGCACTGACCCAAAAGCAAATGAATGGAAACCGCTTGTTGATTCATTTGAAATTGGTGGTTGGGATCCTGCTTTTTTTACAGATGATGATGGAAAACTTTATATGTACAATGGAAGTAGCAATACATACCCTTTATACGGTATTGGGTTGGATAGAAAAACTTTTCATCCTATCGGCACAAGAAAAGAAACTTACATGCTTCAGGACTGGCGCTATGGGTGGCAACGTTTTGGTGAGCACATGGACAATACTTTTTTGGATCCGTTCATCGAAGGATCATGGATGACGAAGCACAATGGAAAGTATTATCTACAATATGGTGCGCCTGGAACAGAGTTCAGTGGCTATGCAGATGGCGTGGTTGTTGGCGATAATCCCTTGGGTGGTTTCACAGCACAATCAGATCCATTGAGCATGAAGCTTGGTGGTTTTGCACGTGGCGCAGGGCATGGTTCAACGTTTCAGGATAACAATGGAAACTACTGGCACATCAGCACTATCATGCTTTCTGTAAAAAATAATTTTGAAAGAAGGCTTGGAATATGGCCCGCAGGTTTTGATAAGGATGATGCGATGTGGTGCAACACTGCGTTTGGCGATTATCCTCATTATTTGCCATCAGCTACAAAGCATGAATATGGAACAGGCTTCACAGGTTGGATGTTGTTGAATTATAAAAAACCAATTTCAGTTTCATCAACACTTGGCAGTCATTATGCGAACAACGTTAATGATGAAGATTTTAAAACTTATTGGAGCGCAGCATCTGGCAACAAAGGTGAATGGATCATTTCTGATCTTGGAAATGTTTCAACAATCAATGCAGTTCAGGTCAATTATGCTGATCAGGATGTGGACAGCAATCGACTTGGAAAATTCAATGGACAGTTTCATCAATACATTTTGTATTATTCAAATGATGGAAAAAAATGGAACGTGCTTGTTGATAAAAGCAATAACAAGACAGATGTGCCGCACGATTATGTGGAACTTGCAAACCCAGTACAGGCAAGGTTTATAAAGCTTGAAAACATTCACATGCCAACCGGAAAATTTGCCCTCAGTGGGTTGCGCATTTTTGGAAATGGAAATGGTGCAAAGCCCGAAGAAGTAAAAGATTTTATTGTTCTTCGCACAGAAAAAGACAAGCGCAGTGCATGGATGAAATGGCGCCCTGATAATAATGCTTATGCATTTAATATTTATTACGGAACAGTGCCTGATAAGTTATACAACTGCATTATGGTGCATGATGCAAATGAATATTGGTTCAAAGCAATGGATAAAGAAAAGACATATTATTTTTCTATTGAAGCAATTAATGAAAATGGTGTTTCAGAAAAAACAACAATTAAAAAAGTAGAATAATGGAAGTAAAAGTATTTAAAGATTATGATGAACTTTCGCAACAAGCTGCTGATGAAGTAATCAATTTAGTGAAACAAAAAAATGATGCAGTTATCTGTTTTGCCTCTGGCAACACGCCACTTGGAACCTGTCAGTGGATTGTGAAAAAAGCAATGACTGAAAAAATTGATTTTTCTAAATGCAGTTTTATTGGCTTGGATGAGTGGGTTGGTATATCACCAGACAATAGCGGCAGTTGTCGTTTTTTCTTCTATGAAAACCTATTCAAACCGCTTCAAATGGCCGATGCACAAATATTTTTGTTTGATGCACTAGCAACAGATTTGAATAATGAGTGCAGAAAGATGGATAATGTAGTTGCAGAAAAACGTGGAATAGATCTGATGATTGTTGGAATTGGTATCAATGGGCATATTGGTTTTAACGAGCCAGGTGTTGATCCTAATTTATTATCTTATGCAATCGATCTGCACGAATCAACAAAAGCTGTCGGGCAAAAATATTTTACTGGTGCAACAGAACTCGCACAGGGAATTACATTGGGGCTTGATCATTTGATGAACAGCAAAAAAGTGATCCTGATGGCGAATGGAAAAAGTAAATCCGAAGTAATAAAGAAAGCTATAAAAGAATCCGTGACAGAAGAAATGCCTGCAAGTATTATGCAAAAACATAAGAACGGTTTTGTTTTTATTGATGAAGAAGCCGCTTCGCTGCTTTGAGGGTTAATAAATTTTGATTAATTAAATTGATAAGTATGTCACTCTTCAAAAAAATAATTTTCTCGTTTTTATGCGCTGGATTGGTTCTTACTGGCGATGCGCAACCGTTCAAAGAAGATATTCAAAATTTTAAAAAGCAGGACAGTATTAACCCGCCGCCACAAAATGCTATTTTATTTGTCGGCAGTTCTTCATTCACAAAATGGAAGGATGTGCAGGATTATTTTCCCGGTTATAAAATTATCAATCGTGGATTTGGCGGATCGTCATTGCCTGATGTAATCCGTTATGTAAATGATATCATCATTCCCTATCATCCAAAGCAAGTGGTTATTTACTGTGGTGATAACGATTTAGCAGCGAGTGATACTGTTACTGCTGAAACAGTTGTTTCCCGGTTCAAAAATTTATTCTTCCTAATAAGAAAAAAATTGCCAAATGAAAATATTGCTTTTGTTTCCATTAAGCCAAGCCCATCACGAACGCGATTAATGCCCAAAGGTGAAGCTGCAAACAAAGCGATTAAAAGTTTTTTAGTGTCGCAGAAAAATACCTCATTCATAGATGTATATCATTTAATGCTTGAAGAAAATGGAAAGCCGAT
Source organism: uncultured Bacteroidota bacterium (assembly GCA_903927975.1). GTDB lineage: Bacteria > Bacteroidota > Bacteroidia > Chitinophagales > Chitinophagaceae > Puia. Next base: position 25,564 of record CAIYPC010000117.1, read on the forward strand.
GCCTTCAATTTTTTTGCAAGACAGTTTGCACATGAACGCGAAAGGATATGCAATTTGGAAAAAAGCAATTGAGCCGCATTTGAAAAAATAATTAAGCAGCCTTATAATTTTCAATAAAATTTATACAATGAATGAATATGTAGCATCACGATTTTCTGAAGGAAATAAATTATATCCAGCTCACATCATTATTGATGAACGTGGCATAACATTAAAACTGCCCGGACTTTTTAATGGAAAAGAAACAACAATTCTTTTCAACAGTATTACGTCTGTTAATATTGATGTCCCTCTGATTGGTTATTCAACAATTGATATAGAAACAAAGGGCGAAGGAAAAATTGTTGCACATGGATTTACCAAAGACGAAGTGAAAGAAATGAAAGAACTTATTTTGAGCAAGATGTAATGATGAATAGGATTATGAAGACAGAATAAAATTTTACGAATAAAAACGCAAGCCATTATGAAAAAATTTTTCGTTCTATCAATTTGTTTTTTTCTTGCAGTGCAAGTGTTCTCGCAGGATGCGAAGATGAATGCTTTCATCACAAACCTGATGAGCAAAATGACATTGGATGAAAAAATTGGTCAATTGAATTTGCCGGGCTCTGGAGATATTGTAACCGGTCAGGCATCCAATTCTGATATCGGAAAAAAAATTAAAGAAGGAAACGTTGGCGGTTTGTTCAATATAAAAACAGCAGCGAAAATTCGCGCAGTACAAAAAGTAGCTGTTGAACAAAGCCGTTTGAAAATCCCGTTGATTTTTGGCATGGATGTAATTCATGGTTATGAAACGGTTTTCCCAATTCCTTTGGGATTAAGCTGTAGCTGGGATATGAAAGAAATTGAAACAAGCGCAAGAGTTGCAGCCACTGAAGCAAGCGCTGATGGGATATGCTGGACATTTTCGCCAATGGTTGATATCGCTCGCGACCCACGCTGGGGACGAATTGCAGAAGGCAATGGAGAAGATGTATATCTCGGTTCTCAAATTGCAAAAGCAATGGTGAAAGGTTATCAGGGAGATTTTTCAAAGAACACAAACATCATGGCTTGCGTAAAACATTATGCTATGTATGGCGCTGCAGAAGGCGGTCGCGATTACAACACAACAGATATGAGCCGTGTGAGAATGTTCAATGAATATTTGCCTCCTTATAAAGCCGCAGTCGATGCAGGTGCAGGAAGTGTGATGGTGTCTTTTAATGAAGTGGATGGAATTCCTGCAACGGCAAATAAATTCTTAATGACGGATGTGCTGCGCAAACAATGGGGCTTCAAAGGATTTGTTGTAACAGATTATACTGGCACCAATGAAATGATTGAACATGGTCTTGGTGATTTGCAAACAGTGTCAGCACTTGCATTGAAAGCAGGCATTGATATGGACATGGTAGGCGAAGGATTTTTGACAACATTAAAAAAATCATTGAAAGAAGGAAGAGTTACACAAGCGCAAATTGATAACGCATGCAGATTGGTGCTTGAAGCAAAATATAAATTGGGCTTGTTTGATAATCCATATAAATATTGTGATGAAAAAAGAGCATCATCAGAAATTTTTACTGACGCAAATAAAAAAACAGCGAGAGAAATTGCAGCAGATTGTTTTGTGCTTTTAAAAAATCAGAACAATATTTTACCATTGAAAAAAAGCGGAACCATTGCACTAGTCGGACCTCTGGCTGATAATAAAGAAAACATGCCCGGCACATGGAGCGTGGCTGCAAATTTTGAAAAATCAATTTCTGTTATTGATGGACTGAAAGAAGCAGTGGGCAGCAATGCAAAAATTTTATATGCCAAAGGCTCTAACCTTGATAATGATAGTTTGTTTGAACAACGGGCGGGCATGTTCGGAAAATCATTTGCAAGAGATGGAAGAACAAATGAGCAATTGATACAAGAAGCGTTGAGTATCGCTTCGCAATCAGACGTGATCGTTGCTGCTGTTGGTGAATCTGCTGAAATGACCGGAGAGAGCAGCAGCCGCAGCAATATTGAAATTCCTGAAGCGCAGAAGGAATTATTGAAGGCATTAATAAAAACAGGAAAGCCTGTTGTGATTGTTTTGTTCACTGGTCGTCCGCTTGCCATTAAATGGGAAAATGATAATGTGCCTGCAATATTAAATGTGTGGTTTGGTGGAAGCGAAGCTGGTCATGCAATTGCTGATGTGCTATTTGGCGACGTAAATCCATCTGGAAAATTGAGCACAACATGGCCGCAGAATGTTGGACAAATTCCGTTGTATTATAATCATAAAAACACAGGCAGGCCTTTGGCTGACGGCGTATGGTTCCAAAAATTCCGTTCCAATTACTTAGATGTTTCCAACGATCCTGTTTATCCCTTTGGTTATGGATTGAGTTACACCAATTTTTCTTATAGCGATTTAAAACTGAGCAGCACTTCTTTAAAGGGAAATGAAAAACTAACGGCAACGGTTACTCTAACTAATAATGGAATGAAAGATGGGAAAGAAGTAGTGCAATTATACATCCGCGATTTGGTGGGCAGCATTACAAGACCAGTGAAAGAACTGAAAGGCTTCCAGAAAATATTTTTGAAAGCAGGAGAATCTAAAACAGTTTCATTTACGATCACTCCTGATGATTTAAAATTTTATAACAGCGATTTGAAGTATGATTGGGAAGCAGGGGATTTTGTGGTTATGATTGGAGGAAATTCAAGAGATGTGAAATCGGGGAAAGTGAATTGGCTGAAGTAACAGTTTAGCTTTTAGCTTCGAGCAGAAGCCTCGAAGCTTTCTAAAATTCAAAGCAATGAATAAAAAATTTTTCAAAAATCTATGCGCATTAATAATCTTGATGCCGCAGGTTTTTATCTGCATGGCACAGAAAAAAACAATTGAACAAAAAATTGATTCTGTTTTGAAATTGATGACGCTGGAAGAAAATGTTGGACAGATGAACCAATACAATGGTGATTGGGAAGCGACAGGACCAATTACAAAAGATGGCGATAAGCAAAGTCAGATCCGCAAAGGCATGCTGGGATCGATGCTGAATGTGACAGGTGTTGATCACACACACGAACTGCAGGAAATGGCGATGCAATCGCGATTAAAAATTCCTTTGCTTTTTGGGCAAGATATTATTCATGGTTATAGAACAATTTTTCCTTTGCCGCTTGCGGAAGCAGCGAGTTGGGATATGGAAGCGATTGAATCATCTGCTAGAATTGCTGGCATTGAAGCTGCCGCTGCTGGCGTTCACTGGACGTTTGCCCCGATGGTTGACATCGCCCGCGACCCACGCTGGGGGCGGGTTATGGAAGGTGCCGGTGAAGATCCATATCTCGGATCGCTGATTGCGAAAGCAAGAGTGAAAGGTTTTCAGGGAAAAGGTTTGGGTAACACAGATGCATTAATGGCTTGTGCAAAACATTTTGCTGCTTATGGCGCGGCAATTGGCGGACGAGATTATAATTCTGTTGACATGAGCTTGCAGACACTTTGGAATATTTATCTGCCTCCATTCAAAGCTGCTGCTGATGCTGGCGCAGCAACGTTCATGAATTCATTCAATTCGCTCAATGGAATTCCGGCTACCGGTAATGCCTATCTGCAAAGAGATATTTTAAAAGGTAGATGGAATTTTAAAGGGTTTGTTGTGAGCGATTGGAATTCAGTGGGCGAAATGATCCCACATGGTTTTGCAAAAGATAATTATGAAGCGGCGTTGAAGGCAGCAAACGCAGGATGCGATATGGATATGGAAAGCCGCAGCTATATTCAGAATTTGGTTAAGCTAGTAAAAGACGGAAAAGTGAAAATGAAATTGATTGATGATGCCGTGAAAAGAATATTAAAGAAAAAATTTGAGCTGGGGCTTTTTGATGATCCATTCAAATTCTGCAATAAAGTAAGAGAGAAACAACAATGGGATAACAAAGAAAATTTAGCGATTGAAAAAACAATGGCGGAGAAAAGCATAGTGCTTTTGAAAAATGAGAACCAACTTTTGCCATTATCAAAACAAACAAAAAAAATCGCTTTGATAGGTCCATTCATAAAAGCAGTTCGCGATAATCTCGGTTTCTGGAGCTATCAATGGCCCGATGACTCGTCAAGGATTGTGACCGTTTGGGATGGGATTTCAAAAAAAATAAATGCCGATACAAAGTTGTTGTATGCAAAAGGCTGCAACATTAATGATAGTTCAACTTCAGGATTTGCAGAAGCGATTGAAACAGCAAAGCAGGCTGATGTGGTAATAATTAATGTTGGCGAAGCAAGCGATATGACCGGTGAGGCAAAAAGCCGCAGCAATATTCATTTGCCCGGCGTTCAGGAAGAATTGATAAAAGCAATTCAATCAACAGGCAAACCAGTTGTTGTGATGATCAATGCAGGCAGACCATTGGTTTTTAATTGGACAGCAGATAATGTACCTGCAATTTTATATACATGGTGGTTAGGAACAGAAGCTGGAGATGCTATTGCTGATGTGCTTTTCGGGGATTATAATCCTTCCGCAAAATTGCCGATGAGTTTTCCACGAAGTGAAGGACAAATACCTATTTATTATAACTATTATAATACTGGTCGCCCGGCAAAAAATGACAGCGATTTGAATTATGTATCAGCTTATATTGATTTGCCCAACTCTCCGAAATTCCCTTTTGGTTATGGATTGAGTTACACCAATTTTTCTTATAGTGATATTCAACTCAGCACAAATTCAATTAAACCAAATCAAAAATTTACAGTATCACTAACGGTAACAAATACCGGAAAATTAGATGGAAAGGAAACAGTGCAATTATATATTCGTGATATGGTGGGTTCAGTGGTGAGACCAGTGAAAGAACTGAAAGGTTTTCAGCAAATATTTTTGAAAGCAGGAGAGTCGAAAAAAGTTTCGTTTACGATTAGCGTTAATGATTTGAAATTTTATAATGATAAGCTTGAATACATTTACGAGCCGGGAGATTTTAAAATTTTTATCGGCAGCAATTCACGAGATGTAAAAGAAGCTGCATTTGAACTATTGAAATAAGAGCTGTGAGCCTTTCTGCTGGAAGCTCATAGCTCGCAGCTTCTCATTCATAGCGTTCTCTAAATCTTTATTTTTACATCATGCAAAAAATTAAGAACATCATTTTCGATTTGGGTGGAGTGCTCATTAATCTCGATAATAAGCTTACGGAAAAAGCATTTGTAGATTTAGGCGTAAATCATTTCAACGAATTTTTCGGTCATGGTTTTGCGGCATCTTTTGTTAGAGATTATGAGATTGG
>CAIYPC010000118.1 GCA_903927975.1 uncultured Bacteroidota bacterium
CGAGATTCTTTCAACACCTGATCGTTCCATGGAGTTTCATTATAAGGATGCAATAACAAATGACTATGACCTTCAATCAATCCTGGCAATAACGTACAATTCTTCAATTCAATAATCTTCACATCCTTTTCAACAGAAATATTTTCACCAACGGCAACAATTTTATTATCCTTCACAAGCACATTCCAGCCTGTGTGCATTTGTTCTCCATCGAAAACTCTCGCTGGTTTTAAAAGATAAGTTGTTTGAGAAAACAAAACCTGAACATTTAATAAAAGCGCTAAAACTAAAAATTTACAAATCATTTTCATAATTAATATTTTTACGGCAGAGACGCTAAGGCGCAGAGAAATAGTTTGCTCTTCATAGTTCCACAAACAAATTAAGTTTTATAGTTTCTGTTTTACATAACTCTGCGTCTCCGTGTCTCAGCGTTTAATTTATTTCTTAATATCTAATACTTCTATATCGAAAACTAACGTACTGTTTGGAGGGATTTTATCTGCGCGTGCACGAATTGAATATGCAAGTGCTGATGGTATTATCAATCTTATCGTTCCACCTTTTTTACATTTTGTCAACCCGATTTGCCAGCCTTTTATTAATCGGTTCAATGGGAAAGTTGCAGGTTTATCTTTGCGCTGATCAAAAATTTCTCCATTCATTAATGAGCCATTGTAGTTTACAGTAAGCGTATCGCTAACATTCACAAAATCTCCACCTCCTTCTTTTAAGATTTTATAATACACTCCATTAAAACTTCCAGTTGTATCTAATTTTCCGGCAGCAATTGAATCAAATATTTGCTTTTTATCTTTTTCAGTTTGGGCAGCACTGTCAACATTTTTATATAAATCAATTGTTGGTTTTTCATTCGTATTAATTCGATTGAATTTCTCACCATACTTCGTGTTCGTGTTTTCAAACCCACCATTCCATAAATAAAATGAATTGTTTTCTACACCGCCGCCAAAATCAAGTCTGTCAAGCGCTTTGCCAGTCGCATCGCAAGAGAATGTGCTTTCTGTCAGTGCCCTCCACTCGCCATTTTCTGTTCTTATCCATTGATTGCTGAAATTTGCTTTGCGATAAAGGTTGCCGTTCACGCCCCAAAAATTTTCCAAGAAAGAATATAAATGTGTGAGATATTTTGCATCTTTCGGTGAACGAAAACTTGCAATCAATTTCCATTTTTGTGATTCAGGAATAAAAAAATATCCTGTGTAGATAGTACTGTTCGAAGCACTGTCAGGAAGTGCTGTCACATAAAACCTGTAAGTTTCGCCGGGCTTCCAATTATATACAAAGTGGCTATGCCCACCAGTCCCTTCATTGCCAAAATCTGAAGCAATAACATTTTCTCCTTTACCAAAAAGTCTGACCCTATTTTCGTCATTCACTTTATTTCTATCGACTGCTTCATTTCCTGCATCCCAAACTGAAAAAATAATTCTTCTTTCCGAAGCGCTGTTCACTTGCATGCCAAAATATCCTCTCGCAAAACCGCAAGCCATGAAATAAGAATACAAATGATCATCATTTTTTGGAACGGTTACTTCATTATAAAAGCCAATTGCTTTTGTACTGTCGGGCAAAGGATACATCAAATGCACGGAAGCTGCATTGCGCCTAGTTTTTTTATTATAGTGAATATCTTTTGTCGCAGCTCCGCTCAATTCGAGCGATTGAACATCTGCAATTTTCTTCCCTATTTTTTTTGCACAGAATATTTCTACATCATAAAAACCAGCCTTCAAAATATTTAATGCACCCACATTTATTTTTTTAAAACTTTCGCTTTGCGGAACATTGACAGAAAAAATTTTGTCAGCGAGCTTCACTCGTATAATATTTCCTGCGGAATTGTTTTTTAGTAATAAAGAAAGATTTAGCGAGCCTGTATTTCTCAGATAAAAATAATAATGAATTTGCTGCTCTTTATTTTCCCAATTGTGAAGTCCCTCTTTTTCGCTGAACAAATTACTCTCATCATCTTCATTGCTCTTTTCTAACGGTATAGCATAACCGGTAAATGCAGGAATTGAAATGTTTTGCGCACAAAGATTTTGCGCACAAAAAAACAGAAACGCACATATAAGTAATCGCATGTGATAATTTTAGAAGCATCAAACATACTGAAAAGAAAACTTCGGAAGATGTACGATTTTAGATGTAGGATGTACGATTTCTTAAGATCGGACATTCATTATTAATTTCTAATGTCTAATAGTGAAGAGAAAGGATATAAAAATAAAAAAAAGCACCACGTCGTTTATGCATTTGTTTGATTGCTCATTCTCCTGCATACTTACTAACCCGATGCTTTCGTACTGAAACTTGACCTTCGTTTTACTGATTGTCTCATCTCAATCGCAAAATGAAGATACGTTTCTGAAATACCCTTTTCCAAATTTTTTGCATTGTTGTTTTGCACGCGTTTTGCACTTAGTTATGCACATAAGAAAGCGGCGAGCTATGAGCTGACGTGAATTCCATTGCTATCAAAATCAATTTTTCATATTATAAGCAATGAACAATCCAGTCAGGATATGCAAATTTATTTTTTAGTTTGAATAAGGTTTGGGCGGCGAAGGATTTGATGACTGACCCGTGCTTGTTGGAGGTGTTGTGAAAATTATCGATGATTTTGCTTTTGGACTATCAACTCCCACAAAAACATCATAAGATACATGTCCCGAATTTATATTTGGAGCGAATAAGACAAAACGGGCATGTTGGGATGCAAGCTTATCCTGTATTTTCCTTATCGCGCCTTTATGCAAAATCTGATTTCCTAGATAAGTTCCAGGGCCATAATTTAAGCTGCCGCTTCTTCCTTTTAATAGGCCGATATTTGGAAGATTGTTAAATCTAATTCCACTTGTGTCCAGGGGAGTCCATCCATCCATCGTAAGAGTATCAAGCCCTCCGATTCTGAATTCAAAGACTGTTTTTTTTGTAGAGTCTAGTTGAACAAAAGTTGCGCTATCTGTCCATAAAGTGTCAAGGCTGCCGCTGCTCAATGACTGCGTTGCAGGACCCGGACCTTGACCTTCGTTGCTGCATGAAACAATTGAAATCATGCAAAATGCAATGACACACAAATAAAAACTCTTCGGGGAAAATAGTTTGTTCATGTTGTTTGGTTTAAGGTGTGATCGAACAAAAAAATGCTTGGCCACATAAGTGAAGAAGATAATATGTAATTTACTAATCTTATCTTATAAAAGATTTTATATTAAACCTAATCTAAGAAAAGCCACTTAAAGAATATCTTATGTCCCGATAACAATTCTGCGAATGAGTAAATTTTTGTTATCCATACTTGATTGGTCTGAAGTTTGGGCGCCAATGGTACCTTTGTTGATGTTATTATTTCAGCGCAAACAACCTGTTTATTTAAAGCCTGTTATTATCTATTTGTGGATTGCATTGTGCCTAAATATAACTATTGATTTCATTTGGATATTAAAAGAATATCTTCCTTCCTGGCTTCAGAGCAACAATCCTTTTTACAATATTCATTCCATCACCAGGTTTATTTGTTTCAGTATTTTTTTCATCAGGTTACCACAAAAAATTTTTCTCAGTCTTAGAAAAATATTAGCTATCCTTTCTGTAATTTTTATCATTATCAATTTCAGCTTGTTTGAAAATTTTCTAAATCCCGATCACCTTAGCGGAAATTTATTGTCAGCAGAAGCTTACCTTTTGCTTGTTTATTGCATGCTATATTATCTTTCGAAATTGATGGGCGATGATGATGATATTGGAAGCGACCCTTATTTCTGGATTGTAACCGGTCTGAGTATTTATGTAGTAGTTAATTTTTTTGTGTTCCTGTTTTATGTTCCGCTGGATAATATTAATGGCAAACTTGCGGACCACATGTGGGATATTCATAACATCGCTTATATTCTTTTTTGCATTTTCATAACCAAAGCTTTTTATGGTTCTGCTAGATATAAGTATTCAAGATAGAGTTATCATTGGGATATCTGCTATGGTGCTACTTTTCAGCAGCTTCCTAATTGCCTTTGTTACCAATCAGCGAAAAAAACTTAAATATCACAAAGACCTGCAAGCAATACAGGAGGATCAACAAAGATTGCTGATGAAGCAAAATATTTTGCTGGAAGAAAAGGTAAATGAAAGAACATCGGAATTAATGCACCAAAAAAACAACTTGCAAAATGCTTTGTCTGATCTTGAAAAAAGCCAGTTGCAATTGATTCAAAAAGAAAAAATGGCTTCCCTCGGAGAGCTTACATCTGGCGTTGCACATGAAATTCAAAACCCACTGAATTTTGTAATTAATTTTTCAGAGGTGACTTCTGAAATGCTTATTGAAATGAAAGAAAGGCTTGCCTCGGAAAAATTGCCTGACTCATTAAAGAATGATATTGATCCAATCCTTGATGACATGACCGATAACATTCATAAGATACAACGACATGGGAAGCGAGCTGACAATATTGTGAAAAACATGCTTCAGCATTCAAGAATGCGAAGCGGCGAAATGGAACCTACCGATATCAATTCTTTGATTGAAGAATATCAGAAGTTGAGCTACCAGAGCTTCAAAGCTGCAAACAAGCATTACGAATGCACTATCTCTACGTCTTTAGATGGGCACATGGAAAGGATAAATATCGTTCCACAGGATATCGGAAGCCTAGTTTTGAACTTATTGAATAATGCATTTTATTCAACACTACAGAAAAAGAAAATAAAGGGATATGACTACATGCCAACAGTTTCGATTACTACGAGTATGAATAGAGATAAAGCAGTAATAATTGTCCGTGATAATGGTCTTGGCATCAACCCAAAATTCCTCGATAAAATATATCAGCCTTTTTTCACAACAAAACCCACAGGCGAAGGAACAGGCCTTGGATTATCGCTTGGTTACAATATTGTGAAAGCGCATCAGGGAGAACTTAAAGTGCAGTCTGTTGAAGGCGAGTTCGCAGAATTTATGATAGAACTGAATTATTGAAGCAGATTTAAATACTGCAGCTAGCGCTGATATCTATCCAAAAATTTCACTCACATTGTCTGCAGCGGATTGCGCTTGATGGGCATATTTGATTTGGAGCTGAAATCAAAAAAAGCAATCAATA
>CAIYPC010000119.1 GCA_903927975.1 uncultured Bacteroidota bacterium
GTGATTGATAAGTTTGATTCTGCAAATATTTGCAAAGCCAGATAAATTAAACTGATGATAGAAATGGAAATGCCCAAGAAAAATAATACTCGTCTTAAACTGATGCGCTTCATAAAATAAGTAAATGCTTTTATGAATTTAGGAAAAAATTTCTAATTTTTCCTTTTTAACTATTTTCTTCTTCCCGCAAAAGAAAGAAACCTCCGGAGAACCAGAGGTTTTTAATCATTATCAAATATTTAAATTATCGAAAGTCTTTTAGTTGTTCAACGTGAACACATCAATTGCGTTGGAGAAACGTGCTTCTGTATATCCACCGCCAATAAGCATTTTATTTCCAGTGCTGGCAGCAGCAAGCGCCGCACGTGCAACAGCAAGCTGAGCAGTTGTTCATGTGCCTGTTGCTGCATCGTATATGTCAATCGTGCTAGAAACATGCGTGCTATAACCACCCGCAAAAAATATTTTGTTTGCACCAGCAACAGCAGTAAGAGCAGTTCTTGCTTTAGATAATTGTGCTGTGCTCCATGTGCCTGCATCAGCATCGTAAATATCTATAGTGGCAGAATTAGCGCTGTTATTATTTCCGCCGGCAAAAATAATTTTATTACCAACTGCGGCTGCTGCAAGCCCAGCTCTTGCTTCGCTCAATTGCGCTGTGCTCCATGTGTTTGTTGATACATCATAAATGTCAACGGTTGCATACATCGTGTTGGTTGAAGTATTAACGCCACCTGCAAAAAGAATTTTATTTCCGGCAGATGCAGCAGCCAACATTGATCTCGCAACACTTAAATGCGCCGTTGTCCAGGTATCAGCGGAGGCATCATAAATATCAACCACGTTTGAATTTGACTGAGGATTAAAACCACCTGCAAAAAATATTTTATTTCCGATAGATGCCGCAGCAAGGTTTTGTCTGGCAACACTTAATTGTTCTAAAGACCATGTGCCTGTTGAAGCATCATATATATCAACATTGGATGAGTAGCCAGCATCCGAATAGCCTCCACCAAAAAGGATTTTATTATTTGCAGATGCGGCTGCAAGGTTTTCTCTGGCAGCACTGAGTTGGGTATTTGTCCATGTGCTTGTTGTTACATCAAAAATATCAACAGTAGAAAAATAAGAATTGGAATTAAGTCCGCCGGCAAAAACAATTTTATTATCGATTGCTGAGGCAACCAAGTTTTGTCTTCCCGAAGAAAGAGAAGTAGTGCCGGTATAATTTACTTGTGTGTAAGAAGGATTGCCATTTACAGGAGGTGTGCTTCAGTCAGATGTGCTATCATTACCTGATGGTTTTGATGGAGCTATTGAGTCAGATTTTTTACATGAAAAATTGCTGAGAAGAATAAGGAATGCAAGGAAATACAGAGTAGTTCTGGTTTTCATAGATTTCGATTTGGGTTTAAAAAGATTTACCGGGCATTAAACGCAATAACTCTTAATTGTAGTGTGCGGCGCTGAAAGTTGATTTTTTGGATTTCTGATTTTGAAGAAAACAGAAATTGTTACCACGTGTTTTCTTTTGTTCAAATGAATATCTTTGGTATGAACTAAAAAGGGATTAATAAAATTTAACCAAAATAAAATGGAAGAAAATGTATTGTCAATGCCACCTGGATTTAAGCTATATAGCGACAGAGCTGTTTATGTTGGCGCTTTCATAGGCGGTCCACTAGTTGCAGGATATCTTGCCGCTGAGAATTTCAAACAACTTGGTCAGCAGGATAAAGTAAAATATGCATGGATAATTGCGATCGCTGCAACGATAATAATTTTTGTTGCGATATTTTTCATTCCCGGTATTGAAAATATTCCGCGTATCATCGTCCCATTAATCTACACATTAATTGCTCAGATGATAGTGAGGCAATATCTGGGCGGCGCGATCAAGGCACATATTGAAAAGGGCGGAGCCTATATTCAGTTTGGCGAGCTGTATTGGTTGGTGTAATCGGTCTTATTGTTTTAGCTGCAATTATTTTTGTGATTGTTTTTTCTACCAATAAAGAATTCGCATAAACCATAGAATTTAAGAAATAGAATATATAAGACAGAAAAATAGAATTCACGAACCGAGGTATTGACGTTTTCAATTAACAATTAATAATTTTTAATTATTAATTGCTCCCACCAGATTTCCTATTTTCGCAGCCATGATAGCTTTCCTTCGAGGCAATTTTGTAAACAAAACACCTGCTGTTGTTCATGTTGATGTGAACGGCGTTGGCTATGAGGTTCTCATCAGCCTCAACACTTACTCAAAAATTCAGGGACTTGAAAAAGGCATGTTACACATACACATGCACGTTCGTGAGGATGCGCAAATCCTATTTGGCTTTTTTGAGCCGGCAGAAAAAGACATGTTCATTCAACTGATAGGCATTTCCGGTGTGGGCGCCGCTACTGCCCGGATGATGCTATCTTCCATGAAGCCCGAAGAAATTGCAAGGGCTATCTTAAATAACAATTCCAAACAACTAGAAAGCATAAAAGGCATCGGCAAAAAGACGGCAGAGCGCATCGTTCTGGAACTGCGCGATAAAATCGCCAAAACAATGCCTGAATCAAATATTTCCCCATTGATAAACAATACCTTGGAACGGGACGCGTTAAATGCGCTAATAGCTCTCGGAATAGCCAGACCAATTGCGGAACAAGCCCTTAGAAAAGTGATGACTGCAAATCCTGATCAAAGCAAAGTCGAGGACATCATTAAGCAAGCATTAAAAACTTTGTAGCCTATCGGAACTTATTTCTACCTAACTAATTCTTGAGGAAAGGTTTTGACGCGCCCTTCATTTCAAATTACTATTGCTACAGCATTGCTTACCGCTGTTTTGGCTGTGTTTTGCACGGCAGCATCAGCGCATGTGCATCATTTTGCTGATACCACGGCTCCGCAAAAGGCCGATACATTAAAATTTCCCATTCAGGATAGAAGGGGAGACTTTGTAACAAACCCCGAAACAAATTCTTTCAATCTTAGGGATCCAAAAAATATTAAGGATTCAATTATTTACGATCCCAAAACTCAGCAATATTATATCATTGAAAAAGTAGGCGATAAATATTTCCGCAAGCCTACCTATCTCACGTTCGATGAGTTTATGCGCATCCAATCTCAGAAAGCAGAAGATGATTATTTCAGGAAACGAGCAGATGTATTGTTTGATCTCAATAGAAAAAAACTTCAGCCAAAATATAATATGACGGATAATTTGTTCAACCGTCTTTTTGGAAATGGAAAGATCGATATCAAACCGCAAGGAAATGTTGATATCACCGCTGGCTATATGGGACAAAATGTACAAAATCCCACATTACCAGAAAATGCAAGAAAAACAGGTGGCTTCGATTTTCAGGAGAGTGCGAACATAAACGTGGTGGGCAATATCGGGAGCAAACTGAAATTGCCCATTAGTTATAACACACAGGCCAATTTTGATTTCATGAATCAGTTGAAACTTGAATACACAGGCGGCCCTGATGACATCATCAAAAAAATTGAAGCCGGCAATACAAATTTCACCACAAAAAGCACATTGATAGGAAGTGCACAATCTTTATTTGGTTTGAAATTGCAGTTGCAGTTTGGAAAACTGACTGTAACGGGTGTACTTGCAAATCAGCGTTCTCAAAGTCAATCTCTCGGTTTGCAAGGTGGGGCGCAAACAACAAGCTATCAGTTCAAGGCTGATGATTATGATGAGAACAGAAACTTTTTGCTGGCGCAATATTTCAGGAACAACTATAACAAAGCCATGTCGAACCTGCCAATCGTAAACTCGCAGGTTCATATATTGAGAATGGAAGTTTGGGTAACGAACAGAAATGGGACCACTACGCAAGCCCGTACAGTTGTGGGTTTGATGGACCTAGGCGAAACAGCTCCGTATAATACGAATGTTCATCCCGCAACTGTGCAGCCATATCCTGAAAATAATGCGAATGATGAGTATAGAAGAATTATTTCAAACCCAAATGCCAGACTTGCTTCTTCTGCAACTGGAATTATGAATGGTATCGGACTCAACCAGGTGCAGGATTTTGAAATTGTTTATGCAAGAAAATTAGATTCAACGGCGTATCAGTTCAATCCACAAATTGGCTTTTTAACCTTGAGCCAAACTTTGCAGCCCGATGATATCTTGGCGGTTGCATATCAGTATAGCTATAACGGAAGTGTGTTTCAGGTCGGTGAATTTTCTCAGGATGTTCCGCCAGATACCTCCAACGGAAATTATGCGGGCACATCAAAAGTTATTTACTTGAAATTGTTGAAAGCAACTTCACAGCGCACCAATCTTCCTATATGGAATCTGATGATGAAGAACGTATATACATTAAAAACTGCAGCAGGCAGCCCATTGTATAATGTTCAACCAACAGGGTTTCAATTGAACGTTTTGTATGATGAGCCGAGCAAAGGAGATAAAAGATATTTGCCTGAAGGAGATAAAGCGGGAGTGCCATTATTAACCGTGCTGAACCTTGATAGATTGAATTCTCACAACGATCCTGTTCCTGATGGTGTTTTTGATTATATAGAAGGCTTCACGATTGTGTCGCAGCAGGCTCGTGTTATATTCCCCGTACTCGAGCCTTTTGGAAATGATCTGACAGCACTTGCATTTAAAAATTCACCTGCACTTGCACCCAAATATGTATTCCATCAATTGTATGATACCATAAAAGCGGTAGCCAGCACTTATGCCAATGTGGATCGATATATATTAAGTGGAACAGCCAAAGGTCAGGCAAGTGCAGATATACCATTGGGCGCATTGAATGTTCCGCCGGGATCCGTTGTGGTTACTGCAGGCGGACAAACGCTGAGAGAAAACATAGATTATATTGTGGATTATAATCTTGGAAGTGTGAAGGTGATCAATCAGGCAATTATTAATTCGGGAGTTCCTGTGAATGTTAAGTTTGAAAACAATGCAAGCTATGGCACACAGCAAAGAAGTTTCATGGGGCTGCGGCTGGATTATCTTGCAAAA
>CAIYPC010000120.1 GCA_903927975.1 uncultured Bacteroidota bacterium
AATTTTGACGGTTGGATTATTTTTCTATAATTGCACCGTAGCCAGAATTAAAAAACGAAGGCTGCCTAAAATCGAAGATTTGAGTAATGATAAATTTCGTGGAAGATTGGTAAAAGATTCAATTGAGAAAATAGAATGAGCAAAAAACAATTATTTACGTTGGAGTATCCTTTAAGGTGTTCGCCTTCCATTTTATATGATTTTTTAAGCACTCCTGCCGGCCTGCAGGAATGGTTTGCAGATAAAGTTGACGAACGTGAAAGTGTATTCAGTTTTTCTTGGAACGGTACAGTTGATAAAGCCGAAGTGCTTGAGAGTGAAGCTGAAAAATATATCAGATTTCATTGGTCGCATGCACCAAAAGAAGAATTTTTTGAATTCAGGATTGAAAAATCTGAAGTCACGAACCAGACTATCTTAATAATAAAAGATTTTGCAGATAAAAAAGATATCAAAGACCAAAGCCAATTATGGAGCTATCAGGTCAAAGATCTTCTTCATCGTTTGGGAAATTAAGACTTGCTGATTGATCTCAGGACATCCCTGAATAGTTCCATTAATATTGTTGGACAACTATCCCATTCAGATAATGGGGTTTTAGCTGAAATTTTCAGGAAGGATTTCGTTTGCACTATATCATCAAATTTATTTTCGGTTATGCATGATAGTGAAATATAATTGTCTTCATCATGTTCATGCTTCCATTCCTCTGTTGAAATACAGATATAAAAATTTTTATTTTTCAGCAAAGTCATATTTCTTTTAATGGCATTTTCGAACATTTCTTTGTAAGCTCCTTTCAAATGAAGTGTTGTGCTAAAATAATTTCCCCACCAAAAAAATGTTCGGATCGCAAAGATATTTTCTTTGCCAAATGATCTCGGATAATCAAGAATAACATAAGGAAGACCCTTGTAATTTTCTCCTTTTGATATTTTAGGGTCTGTTATTTTTATTTCTTCCGGCAGTTTTGTTTTCAATAATTCAATCTGCATGTTTTCTGCGAGGTTGCCGAAGAGGCCAATTGTTTTTTGTATTATAGCATTCTTTGTTAAAATCAAACCTGCATCTTGAGCTATCGTCAATTCATGTGCAGAAAGCTTTATTTTTGTCTCTATCATTCACTAAAGTTATTCATCATTCAAGAAAGTTACTCATTGTGATAAAAAAGCTGGATATACTTGTTATTAAGGCATTCGTTGGTCCTTTCATTTCTACTTTTTTTATCACACTTTTTGTGCTGGTCATGCAGTTCTTCTGGCTTTATATTGATGATATTGTTGGCAAAGATCTCGACTTTTTAACCATTGGCCGCTTTATCGCGTACGTAAGCGCAACACTTGTTACCCTCGCTTTGCCCCTTGCTGTTTTGCTATCATCCATTATGACTTTCGGAAACCTCGGCGAAACATTTGAACTCGTTGCCATTAAATCAGCGGGCATTCCATTGCTACGATTTATGCGACCACTTTTTATTATCAGCATATTTATTTGTGGGATTGCTTTTCTTTTTAATAACAATATCGGTCCAGTCGCTACTTTAAAAATGCGCACGCTGCAATATGATATTCTTGTTGCAAAACCGGCTTTTGATATTAAAGAAGGAGTTTTTTATGATAGGATTGATGGGTACGTAATAAAAATCGGCAAGAAAGAAAAAGACGGATCCACGATAAGGAATGTGATTATATATGAACAAAATTATAATCTCCAGGATAATGTGATTGTTGCCGAAAAAGGAAAAATGAATGTGACCGCAGATAAAAAATTTCTTGAATTTAATTTAGAAGATGGCTGGCTTTATCAGGAAAAAGGAAATCGCTTTTCAACCAACACTGAATTTATAAGAATGGGATTTAAGGAATATAAAAAAGTGCTTGATCTCAGTTCTTTCAAGCTCACTAAATCAGACGAAAATCAATTCAAGGGAAATTATCAGATGCTCAATATGAAACAATTGGGCGTAGCAATAGATTCATTGGGAAAAGTTGAAAAAAATTACTCAAAAAAAATATTAACTGATTTAAAATTTTACGCAGGCTTTTCTGTATTTCCTGATTCATCCTGGGCTAAATTCAAGTCACAGCCTGTTGACAAGAAAAAAAGTTTCAATGATCTGTTGCCAGACAGTGCAAGAAAAAATGTGCTTGAACGTTCCATCTCCATAGCAAATAACATCAAGGGAAGTTTGGAATCATCTGCTTTGCTATATGAAAATGATGAGAAAAATCTGCGTCTTAATCAGATTGCATGGCACAGCAAAATAACAATGTCAATTGCATGTCTGGTTCTGTTTTTAATCGGAGCACCATTAGGATCCATCATTCGCAAAGGAGGAATTGGATTGCCATTAATATTTTCAGTAATATTTTTTGTGATATTTTATTTGCTCAATAACTATGGGACCAAATTCGTAAAAGAAGAAGTCTTATCACCAATCAATGGCATGTGGATGGCAACATTTGTGCTTGTTCCCATTGGGATTTTTCTTACCTACAAGGCATTAAACGATTCACAGCTTTTCAATAAAGAATATTATTATCGCCTTCTTAAAAAGATTGGTTTGATAAAAAACAAACCGAAGCCTCAAGATTCTCCATTGGAAAAAATAGATGTTGAACAGGATTCAACATTAATAATATAGCATTAACCAAACTCATCTTTTTACAATAGATATTGTTCCTACTTTTGACCCAAATTTTTCTTTTGGAAAAAAGCAAAGAAAATCTGCGCATACAAAGATGGATCGTAATTGTCGCTGTTATACTTTTTGGATTTAAAATAGCAGCTTACTTTTTAACCAAGTCGGTTGCTGTTTTAACTGATGCTCTTGAAAGCGTGGTGAATGTGATTGCAGGTTTCATTGGCTTGTATAGTTTATATATCGCAGCCAAACCACGAGACGAAAATCATCCTTATGGACATGGCAAAGCAGAATTTCTATCATCTGCAATAGAAGGTGTTCTTATTGCCATTGCAGGTTTCATTATTATTTATGAATCAGTTCATGCTTTCATTGCCCCAAGAACATTATACAAATTGGACACAGGCATTTTGCTGATTGCTTTCACTGGCGCAATCAATTTTATTTTTGGGCAAATAAGTTTACGAAAAGGAAAGAAAAATAATTCAGCTGCATTAATGGCAAGCGGTAAACATCTTCTGTCAGATACCTATTCCACTGCAGGGATTATCATCGGCCTAACGCTGATTTATTTCACTCATCAAATATGGATTGATGGCGCTGTGGCTATCATTTTTGCGTTCATTATTATCTATACCGGCTATACCGTTTTACGGTCATCTATAGCTGGCATCATGGATGAGGCAGATAAAAAATTATTAGGGAAGATGGTTGATTTCTTAAATAGTAATCGCCGTGAAAATTGGATCGATCTACATAATCTTCGTGTGATTAAATATGGAAGTGTTTTGCACATTGATTGCCATCTTACTGTTCCATGGTATTTAACGGTGAATGAAGCGCATGCCGAACTTGAAATACTTACTGAATTAATTAAAAAAGAATACGGTCTTGCCATTGAATTGTTTGTTCATACTGATCCGTGTCTTGATTTCTCCTGTAGCATCTGCTTAAAGAAAGATTGCACTGTGCGAAAAAAACCATTTGCGAAAAAAATTGAATGGGATTTAAAAAATGCGATACCCGATCGCAAGCATAGTATTTCCGGAATTAGAGAATCCTGAATGTTGCGTTATTAATGTTGACTAGAAACCATGTCTGCGTTCAGACATTCATAATTACCTACTATTGCTTTATTATTCCGCCAAAACCTATTTATTTTGAATTTTATTCTGAATTTATTAAAATTAGCAGAATAAAATTCGTTCATGGAATTCTCTCTTGATGCTATTGATTTCAAAATTCTTGCAGCCTTGCAACCTGAAGCTTGCCTGCAAAATGCCGCACTTGCAAAAAAATTGGGCATGGCTCCATCAGCGGTGCTGGAGCGTGTGAAGAAGCTGGAACAAAAAGGGATTATCAAATCTTATTCAACGCGCATATTTGCTGATGCCATTGGTCTCAATCTGCTCGCATTTATTTTTATTAAAAGCAACGAAGGCCCAGGAAAAGTTTCTGTATCAAAACAGCTTGCGAAAATTCCTGATGTATTAGAGCTTCATCATATTGCTGGTGATGATTGCTATTTGCTCAAAGTGCGCTCGAAAGATCCGTTATCACTTATTCATTTTATGAGAGAAAAAATTGGAAAGATCTCGGGTATCTTGTCAACCAAAACAACCGTTGTGCTGGAAACATTAAAAGAAGATAATTATCTGCCTATACCAAAAAAAATTTGATGCAACCTGCTCTAACTTATAAAGAACCTTCTAAACTGCTTGTTGTTGCTGCCTTTGCAGCCGTTTATACTTTTTGGGGATCCACTTACATTGGCATTGCCTTGGCAATAAAAACCACGCCACCATTTTTAATGGCAGCCATCCGTTTTTTTGGCGCAGGAATTATTCTTTTTATTTGGTGCATCGCAAAGCGAGAAAAAATTCCTGATGTGATTTCTGTTTCAAAGAATTCACTCGCAGGAATATTGATGCTTTTTTTCGGCACAACATCGCTTATATGGGCAGAACAATATCTTCCTGCCGGGCTTTCTTCTGTTATCATTGCAACAACACCTTTTTGGTTTGTGATACTTGACAAAAGAAATTGGAGCAAAAATTTTTCTGACAAGTTTATCATCTTCGGTTTAATAGTCGGGCTTGCAGGCATCGTAATGTTATCAGCAAATAAAAAATCCATCAATCTTCAGGGCGATAAAATGCAACTCATCAGCTTTTTTGTTTTATTGTTCGGCAGCGTTTCGTGGGCAATAGGTTCGCTCTATTCAAAATATACAATAACAAATGGCAGCACAAGCATGAAAGTAAGTTTTCAGATGATGGCTGCGGGGCTAAGTGCATTGCTTGTCTCAGTCGTATCTGGCGAATATAATAACTCTTTATGGAGCCATATCAGCATGACCTCCATCAACGCGATGCTTTATCTCATCACGTTTGGATCGCTTGTTGGTTTCATCGCATATATATGGCTGTTAGATGTGCGACCGCCTGCGATTGTTGGCACTTATGCTTATGTAAACCCAATCGTCGCGATGTTTCTCGGGTGGTGGATATTAAATGAAAAAATAACGAGCGCACAAATTATTGCGCTGTTCATTATTTTATCCGGAGTGTTATTGGTGAATCTATCGAAGTATAAAAAGTGAGTTTCGGGTTTTCAGTTTACGGGTTCCAGTTGTGATGAATAGCAATCTGCTGTTGTTTTGATTTTTATTTTTTGGGGCATGTTTCAACTCTAATTTCGACAAGTAGAATTGAATGCACGCTGTGCGAGGCGTCCTCGCCTCGTACGATTATTTTATCGCCTTTGGCGATCATGATCTAAAGCAAGTAATCAATTCCAAATCGATTATAGCATTATTTTATCGCCTTTGGCGATAATGATTTAAAACAAATAATCAACTCCGACCCAATCGCTTGTTATATTATATTTCAAAACACCTATTTTCGTTTCTCAATCATCACCAAATCAAAAAGTAGAAATATATGCAGGCCTGGAAAGATTATCAGGAAAAAAATAAAGAGCGTTTTTTAAATGAGCTGCTGGAATTGTTGCGCATCCCTTCCATCAGTGCGAAGAGCGAGAATGTAAAAGATATGGGAGATTGTGCAGAAGCAGTGAAACAGAAATTTTTAGAAGCTGGTGTTGATAAAGTAGAAATTTTTCCGACAGAAGGACATCCGATTGTGTATGCTGAAAAAATAATTGATGCGTCAAAACCGACGGTGCTTGTTTATGGTCATTATGATGTGCAACCTGCGGATCCGCTGAACCTTTGGCATAGCGGACCTTTTGAACCCGTGATAAAAGATGGAAAAATTTTTGCGCGTGGTTCTGCTGATGATAAAGGACAATTTTATATGCATGTGAAAGCATTAGAAATCATGTCCAAAACAAATTCACTGACGACCAACATAAAATTTATTATTGAAGGCGAAGAAGAGATCGGATCACCAAACCTCGCAAAATTCGTTGCTTCGCATAAGGAATTATTAAAAGCAGATGTGATACTCATCAGCGATACTTCCATGATAAGTTTAGAAAATCCTTCGATCGACATTGGCGTTCGTGGGCTTTCTTATATTGAAGTGGAAGTTACTGGCCCTAACCGTGATCTGCATAGCGGTGTGTATGGCGGCGCTGTTGCAAACCCAATTACCGTTCTTGCAAAAATGATCGCAAGCTGTCATGATGAAAATAATCATATCACCATCCCAAATTTTTATGATGATGTGATTGAATCAACAGTAGCAGAAAGAAAGCTGATGGCAGAAGCACCTTTCGATGAAAAAGAATATGAGAAGGATTTGGGCATTCATGCTGTTTGGGGCGAGAAGGGCTACAGCACCAATGAACGCACAGGCATTCGCCCAACGCTTGAGTTGAATGGCATTTGGGGCGGCTACACAAGCGAAGGCGCAAAGACTGTATTGCCTTCAAAGGCACACGCAAAAATTTCTGCGCGATTAGTACCCAATCAATCATCACAAAAAATCACAGATATATTATTGAAATATTTTAAGAGCATTGCACCAGAAGGCGTAACAGTAAAAGCAGAAGAGCATCACGGTGGCGAACCTTACATGACACCAATTGATTCAACAGCATATAAAGCTGCCGAAAAAGCAATTGAAGCAACTTTCAATAAAAGACCAATACCAGTTCGAGGTGGTGGCAGCATTCCCATCTGTGCTCTGTTCGAAAAAGAACTTAGTCTAAAAATTGTGTTCATGGGCTTTGGTCTTGATAGCGATAACCTGCATTCGCCCAATGAAAAATTCGATCTCGCGAATTTTTATAAAGGCATTGAAACAATCCCTTATTTCCATAAATATTTTGCAGAGATGAGCTGAGGATGGTATTTTAATTTTGAGAATGACAGTAAAAGACTGACCTTCTTAACATGCTCATTGAAAATGGAGAGGCATTTGATTATACATTCAATGATCTGTATAATTCGGGTCAATGGTAATTGAACTGGCACAATCGCAGTTGATGCAGCTTAACATCTTTGATAAAAATCTGCAGAGCCAGCTTTCTATTTCCTTATTTTTACATTTCTTATTTCTAATTGTTAATCTCCTAATCTACATGTGGAAATCCCGCATCCCTTATCTCTCCTCATTCACCCAAAATCCCCTCTCATCATCTCCTCTCTTTTTCCTAACTTTGCAACCCCCTGTCAATTTGGCTTATCGTGCTTTGTAGCACTTTTTTTGACACGGAAAGATTTTATTATTAATAAAAGAAATTATGAGCATTTTTTCGAAGCTGTTTGGTGGTAATAAATCACAAAAAGACATCAAACTCATTCTCCCAATGGTGGATGAGATCAATAAGGATTTCAAATCTTGCGAATCTCTCACAAATGACGAACTGAGGAATAAAACACAGGAATTTAAACAACGCATAAAAACACATCTCAGCCCAATCGATACAGAGATTGCGGACCTCAATAAAAAAGGAGAAGAGCTTCCTTTCAGCGACATTAATGGAAAAGACGTTATTTATAATGAGATTGATGAACTGAAAAAACAGCGGGATAAAGAAATTGAAGTAATACTGAAAGAAATTTTGCCTGAAGCATTTGCTGTGGTTAAAGAAACTGCGAAACGGTTTAAAGAAAATGCAGAAGTGGTTGCTACCGCAACTGATTTTGATAAAGATCTGAGCATAAAAAAAGAGCATGTAAGAATTGAAGGTGACAAAGTCATTTATAAAAATATATGGACTGCTGGCGGAACGCCTGTTCTTTGGAACATGGTTCATTATGATGTGCAATTGATTGGCGGCACAGTTCTTCACCAGGGAAAAATTGCTGAGATGGCAACGGGCGAAGGAAAAACGCTGGTGTCAACATTGCCTGCATATTTAAATGCGCTTGCTGGTGAAGGCGTTCATATTGTTACAGTGAATGATTATCTCG
Source organism: uncultured Bacteroidota bacterium (assembly GCA_903927975.1). Lineage (GTDB taxonomy): Bacteria > Bacteroidota > Bacteroidia > Chitinophagales > Chitinophagaceae > Puia. Next base: position 8,028 of record CAIYPC010000120.1, read on the forward strand.
CACGTCGTGACTCTGAATGGAACGGCCCTATTTTCGAATGGCTCGGCTTAACAGTTGATTGTATTGATAAGCATGAACCAAATAGCGAAGCCCGTCGCAAAGCGTATTATGCTGATATAACCTACGGAACAAATAATGAATTTGGTTTTGATTATCTCCGCGATAACATGGTTCATTCTCCTGACGAAATGGTGCAGCGCAAACATCATTATGCAATGGTGGATGAAGTAGACAGTGTGTTGATTGATGATGCAAGAACTCCGCTGATTATTTCTGGCCCTGTTCCCAAAGGCGATGATCAGCAATATCATATTTTAAAATCAAGAGTGGAAAGATTGGTGGATGCTCAGAAAAGAGTAACGAACCAATTTTTGAACGAAGCAAAGAAAAAACTTGCTGAAGGAAATGATGATCCAAAAGATGGTGGTCTTGCGTTGATGCGTGCTTTTCGTGGATTGCCAAAAGCTGGGCCATTGATAAAATTTTTGAGCGAACCTGGCGTGAGAGTGAGATTGCAGAAATCAGAAAATTATTATCTCGCTGATCAGCAAAAGCAAATGCCAACTGTTGATGCGGAATTGTTTTTTCATATTGATGAAAAGAACAATCAGGTTGATCTAACGGACAAGGGTATCCAAACAATAACCCGTGAAGGTGAAGATCCTGATTTTTTTGTGATTCCTGATATTGGGGTGAAGCTCGCCGATATTGAAAAAAGTGAATTGACTCCCGAAGAAAAATTGCAGCGCAAAGAAGTTTTACTGAATGAATATGCAATAAAATCGGATCGCATTCACACCGTGCAGCAATTATTAAAAGCATATACATTGTTTGATAAAGACATTGAATATGTGGTGCTCGATGGTCAAGTGAAAATTGTTGATGAACAAACAGGCCGCATTCTCGATGGCCGCCGTTATAGCGATGGATTGCATCAGGCAATTGAAGCAAAAGAAAATGTGAAGATCGAAGCAGCTTCGCAAACCTATGCCACTGTTACATTGCAGAATTATTTCCGCATGTATCACAAACTTGCCGGCATGACTGGAACTGCAGAAACGGAAGCCGCAGAATTGTGGGACATTTATAAATTAGATGTGGTCACTATTCCAACGAACATGCCTGCAATTCGCAAAGACAGTCAGGATTTGGTTTACAAAACCAAGCGTGAAAAATATAAATCGGTTATCGATGAGATTGAAAGATTGAGAGCAGAGGGAAGACCATCATTGGTTGGTACCACCAATGTGGAAGTGAGTGAACTATTGAGCAAAATGTTAGGCGTTAAAAAAATCCCTCATAATGTATTGAACGCAAAACAGCACGCACGTGAAGCGCAGGTGGTTGCAGAAGCTGGTCTTCCTGGCGCTGTTACCATTGCAACAAATATGGCTGGTCGCGGTACTGATATTAAGCTCGGGCCTGGTGTGAAAGAAGCTGGTGGTCTTGCTATCGTTGGTACAGAACGTCACGAGTCAAGAAGGGTTGACAGACAATTGCGCGGTCGTTCTGCCCGTCAGGGTGATCCTGGAACTACACAGTTCTATGTTTCTTTGGAAGATGATTTGATGCGCATGTTCGGAAGCGAGCGCATTGCATCATTAATGGATAAGATGGGTTATAAAGAAGGTGAAGTGATCCAACATGGAATGGTTACGAAGAGCATTGAGCGTGCGCAGAAAAAAGTAGAGGAAAATAATTTCGGCATCAGAAAGCGTTTGCTTGAATATGATGATGTGATGAACAAGCAGCGCAATGTTGTTTATAGAAAACGTAACCATGCATTATTTGGCGAAAGGCTTGCGCTTGATTTAGATAATGCATTTTATATTGTTGCAGAAGGTCTAGTCGGTTCATTTAAAGGGATGGATGATTATGAAGGCTTCCGTCTTTCAACGATTGTAAATTTTGGTATTGATACATCGATTGACAAAGAAGAATTTTTACGTGGTGATGAAAATACATTGAGCGAAAAACTATATACTGAAGCAACTCAAAACTATGAGCGCAAGCTGGAAGAATTGAGAAAACATTCTCTTCCTGTGTTCAAAAATATTTTGCTAACGCAAGGAAGGCATATTGAAAATGTTGTCGTGCCTTTTTCTGATGGAAAAAAATCAATCAACGTATTAGCCAATCTGCAAAAAACAATCAACAGTGAAGGAAGGGAATTGATGAATGCGGTTGAAAGACAGATCACGCTGTCTATTATTGATGATGCATGGAAAGAACATCTTCGCTCAATGGACGATTTGAAACAAAGCGTGCAGACGGCTTATCTGGAGCAAAAAGATCCGCTGGTAATTTATAAGATGGAAGCATTTGATCTTTTCAGGCAGATGGACAGCGAAGTGAATAAAGACATTGTTAGTTTCCTTTGTCATTGCGCTATTCCTGTTGAGCAGGAAAACGCACCAATTCGCGAAGGAAAAGAGCAGAAAACAGACATGAGCAAGATGAAAGTGCGGAAAGATGAAATGGCAACATCTACGGATAGCCATGGACGTGAGATGGTGAGTGAAGGCCCGGATTATTATGATCCAGCCGAGCCAGTAAAACGCGAGCCAGTGAAAGTAGGTCCAAAAATCGGACGCAACGATCCTTGCCCATGTGGTAGCGGAAAGAAATATAAGAATTGTCACGGCAAGGACGCAGCATAAAAAATTTATTTAAATAATAAGCATTGAAGCCATACGAAAGTGTGGCTTTTCATTTTGTAATGAGTCTCAGTGTATCTCTATGTCCTTCGCGTCTTCATGGTTCACAATCCCTCCTTTCAATTTCCATATCTCTCTAGAAAAGAAGTAGTGGTGCCATAAATTGTTCTTACTGTTCTTTGAACAATGCCTACACCTTTTGCCCAATAATAAGTGCTGTTGAAATCCCAGGGTTGAGTAAAACCGTCCTGTGCCGAAGCACTAATAAACCCAAGAACATTATTATAAATGTTATTGCCAACTTTGAAGTTGGGAAAATTGAGAACCGTGTCAAAGGATGGAGTTGGATATGAAAAGCCATATCCATTAACTTCATTAGGTGATATTATGTTGTCGTTTCCATAAAAGGTAAGTATTGACAAAGAAGTCGAAGCATAATAGAGATTGCTATTATATGCATCTGCAACGCCCTGAAACCATATTGCTGGTGACCCATTCAATTTAGTAAGAGTCAGTTTGAACTTCTGGTGATTATAAGCTGGTGTCGGCGGGTCAAGCAATCCAGTTCCCGGATATGCTGGGTTATCAATGTTCGAAAGATCACTTTGAGTTACCCCGACAGAATCAAAATCTCCGGTAGCAGAATCCTTATAAATAAAATACCTGTTTAATGGCAACTGAGCATAATCCATTGCTTCCCCTGCAAATGAAATTTGATTAGGCCCCGGCTTGTCCAGAATTTTTTGGCAGGATGTTGATGCAATGAAAAACAGCGCTGTAAGAACAGATAAAATTTTCATATCAGTAAGTTTTAAAAATGAGGCAAAACATTGTCGTATAGAATTAAGAATGTGATTCTCCATCAAAGCTATTTTCAGAAAGAGGCTAAGCGAAATTGATTATTCAAGCTGCTGATAGCAGGAAAGTAATTTCTGAGCATTTTGAGAGATGATTTAAGGAAGCTTATCAAATTGTGCAAAATATGCTGCTGCTTAAATGGCGAGACGCAAATCTTACTAAAAATGCTTGCGGCAATTTGCAAGCTCTGCAAAAACAAAATGACATTACAAGGGAAAAACTATTAAACCACGTAGACACTAAGGCACAAAGTTGCACAGTGAGTCTCCGTGGTTCAAAAAATAAATTTTGCACTACAAAAAACTTCTTTACATTTGTAGTGTACTATTTAAATAGTACACTAAAACACTAAATATGATAGCCATCCAGAACCTTCATTTTGCTTACCGAAAAAAACCGGTGTTTACAGGGTTGAGCTTACAATTACAACCCGGTCATATTTACGGATTGCTTGGCAAAAATGGCACAGGCAAATCAACTTTGTTGCGCAACATGGCAGGGCTTTTATTTCCTGACAAAGGCAAAATAGAAATCATGGGTTTCAATCCCGAAGAAAGAAAGCCATCGTTTTTGCAGGAAGTATTTATGGTTCCTGAAGAATTTTATATGCCCGATGTTCCGCTACAGCATCTCATAAAACATCATGCTCCTTTTTATCCGAAGTTCAACAAAACTCAGTTTGAAAAATATGTTACTGATTTTGAAATTCCGCTTGACAGCACTTTGCAGAACATGAGCTATGGGCAAAAGAAAAAAGTGCTGATCAGTTTTGGATTGGCAAGCAATGCTTCTGTATTATTAATGGATGAACCTACAAATGGTCTTGACATTATGAGCAAGAGTCAGTTTAGAAAAGTGATGGCTGGTGCGCTCGATGAAAATAAATGCATCGTGATCAGCACACATCAGGTAAAAGATTTAGAAAATCTTATCGACCGGATCACGATTATTGATGAAGGAAAAATACTTTTTGATCAAACGGTGGATGCTATAAGCCGCAAACTTTCATTCCGCATTTCATTCGACAGCGAAGAAGTGAAGCAAGCTTTGTATAGCGAATCCTCATTGCGCGGCAATGCAATTATATCTCCGAACACAGAAGGCGAAGAAAGCAAACTCGACCTTGAATTATTATATAAAGCGATCATCATAAACCGCGATTCCATTCAATCAGTTTTTAAAGCTTAAATGAATAATATGAACCAATCATTTGAACTCAGCCGATGGTTAATGCTTGTGAGCAAGCACTGGTCGGAGAACAGAAAAAAATATACGCTGTCGCTTATTGCAATGGCAGGGCTATTATTAGTATGGTTTGTTTTTGCGCTGGTGATGGAACGTGCAAGACCAATTGATGATAATATTCAGTTCGTCACTTATTATTTTGGACTCTTTCTGGTAGGGTGCTTATATGCGAGCATGTTGTTTGCTGATCTGTCTTCAAAATCAAAAGGGATGAATTATCTGGCGATACCTGCTTCTCATTTTGAAAAATTGCTTTGCACTTTATTTTATGGAGTAATCGCTTTTTTTATTTGCTATACATTGCTTTTTTATCTGATAGATGCGCCGATGGTAAAACTATCAAACGCTATTGCATATAGCCACTGGCAAAAAACACATTTGGCTGGCAGCACATTCGAAGCGGGAAGAGTGCTGAATGTCTTTACGGCGATTGGCGATTCAGACAATCATGGTGATGAGTTTTATCATTTCCTGCTTGCTTATTTTGCATTGCAATCAGCTTTTATTTTTGGATCTGTTTATTTCCCGAAATTCAGTTTCATCAAAACAGTGATCTCGCTTTTACTCATCTCTTTATTTTTCGTTTTTTTCGTAGGCAAAGTGCTAAATGAAATGATGCCTTACGGATCTTTTTATAAAGGCATCACGAGTTATCGAGTGTTTCACGTAGAAGCGGCAGCATCCGGCAGCACGATTGTTACTTCCAATGACATCACCGACAAACTTGTTTCGTTGCCAAGCTGGATTGAAGACGTGTTGATATTCATTGCTAAATATGCATTTGCTCCCATCTTCTGGACGCTTGCTTATTATCGCCTGAAAGAAAAAGAAATTTAACGGACTAAAATTATTACCATGCAATTCCGAGAATCACAAGCTATATATCTTCAGATCGCAGATTATGTGTGCGAGAAAATATTGCTGAAAGAATGGAAGCCCGATGAGCGAGTTCCTTCCGTAAGAGAATTTGCTGTTCAACTGGAAGTGAATCCCAATACGGTGATGCGGGCTTTTGAATTTTTACAGCAACAGGAAATTATTTACAACCAGCGCGGCATCGGATATTTCGTTGCAGCATCAGCATACAAAAATTCATTACAATATCGCAAAAATGATTTTGCAGAAAAAGATCTCCCAAACATTTTCCGCAATATGTATTTACTGGATATGGAACTGGATGAACTCAAACCTCGTTTCGATAAATATAAAAAACTACATTTCTCTTAACACGTTAAGCCATACTATATGCGTACAAGCAATAAAATATTATTGAGCGTTTTTCTGGTAGTCTTGCTAATTCCCACTTTTCTCCATGTGGCGCTTTATGCGAAATATAAAACCGGAAATTATGTGAGCATGAAAAATGTTGTAGAAGATCAGTATGTTCACAATCATTTAAAGAGCATGCGCTATGTTGTTGCGCACGGATTGGAAAGATTCACAATCATTCCTTCTGATAGTTTGCAATTGGAAGTCGAAAAAGACAAACAAGGATTTGTAAAGTTTGAGATAATTGGCGATTCGTTGGTGATCCATGGCGACTCAACTGTGATAAGAGCAGATAAAACGACAGATATTATACGTAGCTCACAGGATGTAAATTTATATTTACCATCTGCGGAAAAAATTGTTCTTGATTATTGCGATGTGACATTAAAAGTAAATGAAGACAGCAGCAAGCAAAAATCTTATCGGTTTGATTTGGACAATTCAACCAACTTTCAGTTTTCAAATAATGATTATGAAGATTCATCCTTTAAATATATCAACAGTCTTTCTATAAAAGCTGCGCATTCATGCAGAATAGAATTTTCAAATTATAAGAGTATTAAAGATTTTAAACTTGATCTTTCCGACTCACAATTTGATGATAAAAATGCGCAAATAGAAAAGCTCTCAATCAACGCTGATAAATTATCCAGCATTACGATGAAGGGAGATAACCTGCAAAAATTGAATGCGACAAAGCAGTAATGGATTCATACTAGTAATTCACAGCTAAATGCTCGGGAATGTTTTTATGATACCAGCTTCGGTTTTTCATGGCATCATCGTTGCGTCGCAATCCTTTCATCTCTTGTGCTACTATTGAGCTTTAGTTTCCGGATGCATTTTCAAAATTATTATTGAACATCTCGTATCTTGAAAATAAAATTTAATTAGCATGTTGCACGTCATTGCGAGGCACGAAGCAATCTGATCTTTCGATTTCAGCATCTTGCAATTTGTAGATCAGATTGCTTCGTGCCTCGCAATGTCGAACCGGGTAATCGGTCAATCTCTGAAGATTAAACTTGTCATCTTTTACAAGGGCTCAAAAAATCTGTTTCTCACAGCTTGTAACTTTTATCTCGAATCCCGTATCTCGCAGCTTACTTCATCACCGACAACTCAATATGCGAAGCTGCTTCAGCACTCCTATAAATTTTATGAGTTGAAGTTTGAAAATCTTCTTCCTTCGCCTCAAAAATATTCGGAACAAATTTTTGCGGGTTGCGATCAATAATCGGAAACCATGTGCTTTGCACCTGCACCATTATCTTATGACCTTTTTTGAAAACATGATTTAAGCTGTGCAGATCAACTGTATATTCTTCTACTTTATTTGGAGTGATAGCTTCTGGCGTTTCAAAACTTTTTCTAAAACGTCCGCGGAACACATCGTTCGCAACCATAAATTCATAACCTGCCATCTTCGGTTCTTCAGGATATTGCTCAGGATATACGTCAATCAATTTCACCACCCAATCTGCATCGCTGCCAGTTGTGGCTGCAAATAATTTTGCAAAAATTTTTCCGGTAACTGTCACTTCATCTGTGAGCGTTTCCGTTTCCCAACTTAATACATCAGGACGATTTTGTACGAAGCGCTGATCTTCGGTCAGCCATGTGTACCATCTTGATCCGGGACCATAAGTTTCTTCAATCGGTCTGGAGCGATAAGGAACAGGATGTGCAGGATCTGAAATATAACTATCATACATAACCGAAGTTTCTGAAACTGGTTTTTCAAAAGAGAGTTTCCCATTTGCATGGAAATATAAATTTTCTTTCACGGCATTTTTTGGGGGCCAGCTATCATAAGTCTTCCATGTATTGCTTCCTGTTTGAAATGTGATGGCTTCAGCAAAATTGCCATCGCCTTTTCCTTTGAGATAATATGCAAACCAACGGGCTTGTATATCTTTTCTAAATGTTTCACTCGTGGCTGAACCAAAATTGATATTGCCCAATTTATCTCCAGTCATTCGTCCCCAACCACCATGGTTCCATGGGCCGATAACAATATAGTTTTTATGATTCGCATCTTTTTTCTCCCATGTTTCATAAGCTTTTTGCGGACCATAAAAATCTTCCTGATCCCACCAGCCTGCAACGTTCATAATGTGTACACGCGGAGAATCGAGCCGATAAGGTGTTGATTGTTTCTTCCAGAATTCATCATAGTTGGGATGCTTCACAAAATCATTCCATGAAGGAAGTTTGCCGAAAAAATATTTTTTATTCACGTTTGATAGCGGACCGAGTTTCAAATACCATTCGTAACTATCATAATTATCGAACGGAAAAAGAGAATCCGTTTTTGTGGCTTCTTCCATAAATGCATATTCAAAACCATAGCTCAAACGAAATGCGCCATTGTGATGAAAGTCATCACCCAAAAACATATCAGAAGGTGTTGCCTGCTCAGAAACCGCTACCAGCGCTGGATGTGGGTCTATAGCGCCCATCACGGTTGTCCATCCGGCATAAGAAATTCCGTACATGCCGGCTTTGCCATTATTGTTTGGGATATTTTTTAATAGCCAGTCGAATGTATCGTAAGTGTCAGTGCTTTCATCAATTGCTTTTGGATTTTTTTTATTTCGATTGAAACGTTGCATTTCAAATTTTCCTTCTGAAAGATAACGTCCACGTATATCCTGATACACAAAAATATATCCTTCTTCAGCCATGTCTTTTACATAAGGCGTTTTCTCCGGACTTGGAAATTCATTCACGCCATAAGGAGTACGCAGCATTAAAAAAGGTAAAGCCTCTGATTGATTTTTTGGAGTGAAAATAACTGTGTGCAATTTTATTCCATCACGTGCAGATATCATTACTTCCTGACGATTGTATTTATCTTCACTTGCCTGCGCGAAATCTTTTTGTGCAACGAAAAATGAAAGTATGAGAATAGAAAATTTGGTAGCAGCGAGTTTCATGTTTTAAGTATTGAAAGATTAAGATACTTAAAAGAAGGGAAATGCTGTTAATGAAAAATCTATTATCAATTAATATTCAATGACGCGTAGGTGTCATAGGTGCCACCGTCAAGAGGGTAAGGATATAAATCGATGAACTTTATGAAATGACCTTGTACGATAGTATCAGAAGACCTTCCTGCTGTTAAGCTTAAAGTAAAAGGATACACATGATTATTTTCATGCAATGAAAAAGCTACAGCAGCCTGACCTGCCGTGATGCATAGCGCATTTATAGGACAACGCGAATCTTCAATAACTGAATCAAGACATATTTGGACAGGAGTAAAAGAAGCAAATACACAACGGTGCAATGAAACCTTATAAATGATCGTGTCAGGTGTTCCTTTTTTACAAGAAAAAAGGAATATGAAAATTACTGCAATAGAAATGAAAGAGATTTTTAAAACGTTCATGAGGATGGTTTTCTATCTGACAATGCAATATTGAATATCGTTGCACGCCATTAATTAAAACGTATAAGCTTTTAAAAACCTTACAGGTTTGGAGTGAGACTGCTCCCCAGCCAAGCCATCATCCCCATACCAATTTCAATCGCGGATTCATCAATATTAAAAGTAGGAGTGTGAACGCCAGATGTGATTCCTTTTGCTTCATTCATAACACCAAGACGAAAAAAGCAGCCTGGGATTTTTTGTGTATAATAACCGAAATCTTCTGCGCCCATTCGCATTTCTGTTTCAGAAACATTTTCTTTTCCCATAAAAATTTCAGCTTGACCCACTGCAAGTGTGTTCAGCTTTTCATTGTTCTGAACTACTGGATAGCCAACATCAATATGCAGATCAATTTCTGCGCCCATGCTTTCAACGAGTCCTATCGCTTCTTTGCGGATTAGTTCGTGGGCTTTGAAACGCCATTCTTCATCCATGGCGCGGAAAGTGCCCATCAGCTTCACTTCGCTGGGAATTACGTTTGTTGTGTAGCCACCTTGAAAAGAAGAAATGGTTAATACAGATGGTGAAAATGGATTTCGATTACGACTAATAATTTGCTGTAGCGCCACCACCAAATGCGATGCAACTAGAATAGTGTCAGTTGTAATATGAGGCGCAGCAGCATGTCCGCCTTTACCTTTAACGGTGATGTATATCTCATCTGCACTTGCCATCACCACGCCACTGCGGAAACTAAGATTGCCCGTTGGCAAACCGGGATGTACGTGAAGCGCTGTGATTGCCTGCGGCTTTGGATTTTCAAGCACGCCTTCTTTTATTAATAAGCTGGCACCGCCGGGATTTCTTTCTTCACCCGGCTGAAATATTAATTTAACAGTGCCTTCAAATTCATTTTTTAATTCGCTCAAAATTTTTGAAGCGCCCAATAAAACAGAAGTATGAACATCATGACCGCAGGCATGCATGATGCCTTCGTTTTGTGATTTGTAAGGAATATCATTCTCTTCTTTGATTGGCAATGCATCCATATCGGCACGCAAGGCGATAATTCTTTTAGAAGGATTTTTTCCTTCAATCAGCCCGATAACTCCCGTTGTTGCTTTTATTTCAAAAGGAATTCCGAACTCAGTCAATTTCTGCTGAACAAATTTTGATGTCTCAAATTCTTTATAGCTTAATTCAGGATGGGCATGTAGATGATGCCTTACTTCAATAAATTCTGGTGCGAATTTTTTTGCGAGCTGCTTTATTTTTTCTTTTAGCATGATGGGGCAAAAATAAGTTATTGTTGGGTTTTGATACTGGATTGAATTAGATGAGCGAAAAGGGGACATTAAAGGTTTGACAACTTCTCCTTTTGAGACGTATTATAACAAGAAAAAACTGCAAGAAAAAGCGTTAGATTTATGTAATTCATTTTTAGATGCATCTGTAAAATAAAAAATTATGAAAAAAGGCATCTTAAGTTTAGTCTTGTTTATTTATTATTCAATTTCATATTGTCAGGCGTGAATGTTGAGGGTCATGAACATAACGTCGTATATCTGGCTTATATGAACCAAGATAAAATATTAAGTACTGGCACTGGATTTTTAGTAAGTATTGAAGGGGTATCTCATTTAGTCACTGCAAAGCACGTTGTAACTACTCAGGGTCCAAATGGAGAGCTAACCAATAATTTTGTTGATTCAAATTTGTATGCTTTTTATAAATTAAAATCGGGCAAACTTGGATCAAAAAAAATCGGAGATCTGAGAAAAAACTATAAGATTGATTGGTTAAAGCATACGGATGTAAATGTAGATATTGCAATTATCCCGTTTGATATTGATACTTCAAAAGATAACCTATCTGTAGTACCCGAGTCAATTTTCTTAGGCACTCAAAGGTTGTATCCAACATATGATGTTTTCTTTGTAACATATCATCCCTCATTGGTATCTTTCGATGATCTTAAACCGATTTTTAGAAAAGGAGCTATAAGCCGAATAAATCCTGATAAGACAATTTGTTTGGATGCATTTGCTTTTCCTGGAAATAGTGGAAGCCCAGTTTTTTTGAAATATTCTCCTTTTAGATATGATCGTGCTATTTATAATTTAGGTGGTGGGGATTGATTGGCTAGTAATTTTATCGGAATAATTGGAGCTTATGTCCCATACGATGATGTGGCAATAAGCGCTCAAACTCATAGACCTAGAATCGTTTTCGAAGAAAATTCAGGTATAGCAATAATTTGGAGTATTGATTATATAAATGCGATTATCAAAGATCCTGCAACGGAAAAGCAGATACTTTTTATAAAAGCTAATTAT
>CAIYPC010000121.1 GCA_903927975.1 uncultured Bacteroidota bacterium
ATCAACAAATTTTATTGTTGGTTGCGACGGTGGTATTTTCTATACATCAAATAGCGGCGGTGCTTTTGCCAGTAAAGACAATGGCTTGAATGTTACGCAATATTATTCCGCAGCTATCAACCCAAATTCAGGATCGAATGATATGCTTGCTGGGGCACAGGATAATGGATCGCATGTGTTCGGTACCGCAGGCATCAATTCTGTTGCTACGGCAACTGGTGGTGATGGTGCGTTTTGTTTTATTGATCAGAACAATCCAAATTTTCAGATCACAAGTTTTACTGATGCAGAATATTCCCGTTCAACAAATGCTGGTGCTAGTTTTACTACATGGTCAACTTCCACAAATGGACGTTTTATAAATCCGGCGGATTATGATAATACAACTCAGTATTTATATTGTGCATATACTGACAGAAGATTAAGACGTGTGGGGACAATAACAACAGGAACGCCGACCGTTACAAATTTTAATGTTAGTGCAAACACAAGTCTGCAAGTGTCGGCGATAAAGGTTGATCCAAATACTACAGACAGTGTGTGGGTCGCTTTTTCAAATGCTGATGATGCCACTTCAAATCAGGTCCCAGAACTGTATGTGATCGCGAACGCAAGTACAGGCACAAGGACCATCACGCAAATCACAACATTGTCTTTAGCATCTGGATCTTATATATCAAGCATAGACGTAGAGAAAGGGAATAAAAATCATTTATTGATCACGGCTTCAAATTATGGAGTTGCGAGCGTTTGGGAATCAACAAACAAAGGAACAACATGGACATCTCTTGATAATAATGGAGTGAATTTGCCAGACGTTCCGATTCGTTGGGGAATGATCATTCCTTCAACTGCAAATGTTGGAACAGGCGGACCAAATGGAGGGATTATGCTGGCAACAGAATTAGGAGTGTGGTCAACAATCACATCCAATGGTACTTCAACTATATGGACACAAAATTCAACGGGCATGGGCAATGTGAGCACTTATATGTTGAAGTGGCGACAGGCAGATAATGTGGTGGTCGCCGCAACACATGGAAGAGGTCTGTTCACCACAACTTTGTTCATTTCCCCGTTGGCTATCAGCTTTGTTTCATTCACCGGAAATGTGGAGGATAAATTCAATGAACTTAATTGGAATGTTGAAAATGAAACAAACAGCAACGGCTATTATATAGAAAGGGAATATGCGAATGAAAATGCTTTCACGAGCATTGGTTTTGTGAAATCGGCTAATCTTCAATCGGGCAAATATAATTTTGATGATCAGTTTGTTGATCTTGGAAAAGACATTGCTTATTATCGATTGAGGCAGGTTGACTTAGATGGAAATGTAAATTATTCAACAATCATTTCTTTGAAAAGAAAAACATCATCAAAACTGGTTGAATACATTGCTGTGAATGGAAATAATCTTTTTGTGAGATTGAATAATGAAAATAGTAACCAGCAAATCAACCTTCAGATATTTGATATTTCAGGAAGGCGCATGATCAATAGAAATATTTCGGATCAGAGCCAGAATATTGATATCAGCAATATTGCAAAAGGAGTGTATGTCCTTAAATTAATTGGAACTAACGGACAAGTATATATGCAAAAATTTGTGAAGTAAATTGATTTTAGTTTGCAGGCTTGCTAAAGTATAACAAGCTACTGCTCCCGAAAACAAAATTGTCTTTATCAGCCTGATAAACGGAGACAGTCCAGCTAGTTGAGCCGGCAACAATTTTAATTTCAGATCCATTCAAAGTTATTGTGCAATTTGATTGTTGAGAAGACTCGCCTTTGTAAAAAGTAACATCCCCAACTGCATTTGTTTCACTTGTTTTGCCATTAATGTTCAAATATCTTATCAGCGGCACATTATCGTTGATAGCACCGGGATCCGCCTTCCTTCTATAAACCGACCATTTGCCCAAAATGTTATTGATACTTGTTGAAATAGGTGTGCTGTAATCATTTTGTTTTATAGAAATTTTTCCTAACGTTTAATACCAGAATGTATCCAGTTTTCTCATGCGATGAATAAATTTTTCACCGTCATCAAGCACCAGCTCACCATCTTTTAATGATTTAACCGTGTATTCATCTGCGGCAACTGTAAGCAGATTGTCGTTGCCGATTTCGGCTTCTCCATCCATTGTTAGGCTGGTCATAATACTCGTTCTTGTCCGAACTTTAATAGTGTCAATAAAATATAATTGAATGCTGTCGTTAAAACTTACAATGCTACTATCAGCACGATTCCTTCTTTCAAACTCTTGCCACTTACCTTTAAACTGAGCAATGGTATAATCCGGCTTTTTGGGTTTGGCAGTTTTATTACCGCGAGTTTGCAATGTTTCGCCCCTGCGTTTGTATTGTGCATTTGATTGAACGCAGAATGCAAATAGCAACGCTACGCACAAGAAATATTTTATTGAAAACATAGTGATGATATTATATTAAAGATGAGATTAGCAACGCTTAAAAGTAATTAAAATTGTTTGTGAAGGGAAGCACGGCTTGATGCGTGTTATTCTGCCAAACATAATCAATAATAAAAATCCCTTAGTTTTACAGTAACCAAATAATGGATTTGCCACTTTTGAGAAGATTTTTCGGTGAACATGCATTGCAAATTTCATAACCAAGCCAAAGAAATCAACAAAGAAAATAATTTGGAAGACAAAATATAACCATCAATTCAAAATCTATGAGCGAATGGGGTTTTAGATCTTTTCTGTGGGTTCCTTGCCTACTTATTGCAATAGTGCTTCAGCTAAGGGCAATCTATTTTAAGAAGATTATGGTGAAGAAATATGGCTTCCGATTTCCGGAGAGACTTTTTGGGTTGGTAAGAACGGACGAATTGAAAACCAATCGCCGTATGACGGAATCTCAAAACCTGAAAAAAATCATCACTTCTTTTATCAACTCCAAAAAATGGGTCTATAGATTTCTAATCGTTGCTGTTCTTATAGTGATTGTCCCTTATCTTTTGAGTTTATGGCTAACCAATGTTGGCAAGAAATAAAAATGAGCTTGATTTCTCAAGCTCATTAAAATCGGTTGTTCATTTACGTTAGTTATATGAAAGTGAAGAGTTCAGAGTTCTGAGTCACGAGTTCAGAGTTTGGAGCCTGACTCTTAACTACCAACTCTAAACTCATAACTCAACTCACTGTCCCTGATTTCTTTTCTTCTTCTTCGCGATTCCTGTTAGCTTGTAATTCCTCTAATTTCTTTTTGCCATAAGCTGATCGTGTTATCACTACAAACAAAACCGGAACGATAAAAATTGCCAATCCTGTTGCAGCAACCATACCACCAAGCACCGTCCAGCCAATGGTGTTACGAGCTACTGAACTTGCGCCTGTAGCAATTGCCAGAGGTAGAACTCCTAAAATAAATGCGATTGATGTCATTAATATCGGTCGCAAACGAAGCTTCACTGCTTCGAGTGTTGCTGGGATTACCGCAATACCTCTGTCAACCCTTTCTTTAGCAAACTCAACAATCAAGATTGCATTTTTCGCAGAAAGACCGATAAGGGTTATCAAACCAATTTGTGCATATACATTATTTGAAAGTCTGTCAAAGAACTTTAATGCAACGATGGCACCAAGCACACCAATAGGAACAGCAAGCAGCACCGAAAATGGCACAGACCAACTCTCGTATAATGCTGCAAGGAAAAGGAACACAAACACAATTGATAATGCAAAAATATATACAGCGCTTGATCCTGATTTTATTTCCTGCAAACTGAGACCAGAAAATTCATAACCATAGCCTTCAGGCAAAACCTTTGCAGCAGTACGTTGCAGTGCCTCAATTGCCTGACCGCTACTAAAACCCTGTTTTGAGGCGCCATCTATTTCAGCACTTCTGTAAATATTAAAATGCGAAATGAGTGGAGCTGTTTCTGTTACTTTATAACTCACAACCGTGCTCAACGGTACCATTTGGTTAGACGCATTTTTTACATAATACTGGCCAATGCTTTTTATATCGTTCCTGAAATTTGTATCGGCTTGCGCAACCACATAAAAATTTCTTCCATAAATAGTAAGCTGGTTGATGTACGTACTTCCCATATACATCTGCATCGTATTATAAACATCAGAAAGATTAAGACCAAGCTTTTTGCATTTATCTCTGTCAACATCCACTTCATAGCCAGGAGTATGTGCAGAGAAAAACGTGAATGCCCCACCAATTTCAGGCTGCTTGTTTGCTTCAGCAACAAAACTGTTCACCACTCTTTCAAAAGTTTTGATATCATCATTCGTTTGCCTTTGTTCAATCTGAATGCTGAAACCTCCGGCATTACCTAATCCCGGAATAGCCGGCGGTCCGATCACCACAATCTTTGCTTCTTTGATCACAGAAAAGCGTTTATTCAGTTCAGCCATAATCTGCAACTGATTGTTCCCTTTTCTTTCATCCCATGGCTGCAACTGCATGAACATCGTGCCGCTGTTTGATTTCGACCCGCCACTAATGAAATTTAATCCGCCCAGTGCTGCTACATGAAGAACACCTGGAACTTTTTGCGCGATAGCCTGCATGCTATCTATAACATTAAGCGCTCTTACAGTAGAACTTGCTTCAGGAAGCTCGAATGTGACATACAAACGTCCTTCATCTTCTGTCGGGATAAACCCTGTAGGTTTGCTTTTGAAAAGAAAGAAATCGCTTACCATAATCCCCACGAGCAACACGATTACCAACGCTGCTCTTCTTATCCATCCTTTTACTGCTAATGTATAGCTAAGACTGAACCTTCTAAAACCTTCATTGAACCAAAAGAAAAATTTATTGATACCTCTTGATTTTTTATCGAGGTGTTGTGGTTTTAATAATAATGAACATAATGCAGGAGTAAGTGACAGCGCAACAAATGCCGAGATCAAAACTGAAATTGCAATGGTGATTGCGAACTGTTGATACAATCTTCCTACGATGCCCGGAATAAAACCCACAGGCACAAACACCGCTGCTAATATTAATGCGATTGCAATCACGGGCCCTGTAATATCTTTCAAAGCCTTTGCTGTAGCCTCTTTGGCTGATATGCCTTCCGTGTCAATATAATGTTGAACAGCTTCCACCACCACAATGGCATCATCCACCACAATACCAATCGCGAGTACAAAACCAAACATGGTTAATGTATTGATCGTAAAACCAAGCGGGATAAAAAATATGAACGTGCCCACGATCGCAACTGGAATTGCCAATACCGGAATTAGGGTAGAGCGCCAATTCTGGAGAAACAAAAACACAACAATTGTTACCAGACCCAATGCAATCAATAAAGTTTGCACAACATCTGCAATAGAAACCTTAACAACCGTTACTGATTCAAATGGAACTACATAATCAATATCAACCGGAAAATATTTTTTCATTGCGGTCATGGCCTTGTAGACGCCATCTGCAGTTGTGAGCGCATTACTGCCGGGTGCCTGATATACGAGCAGGTAAGAAGATCGTTTGCCATCAACAAATGAATTGGCTGTGTAACTAACTTTTCCTAATTGTATGCGTGCAACATCCTTTAAATAAACAATGGAATTTTGAAGCGGGCTTGCTCGAACAACGATATTGCCAAAATCTTTTTCAGTGGTGAGACGGCTATTTGTAAAAACAGTGAACTCAAAAGATGATGATGAATTTTGAGGAGGTGAAGCAACTGATCCCGCCGCCACTTGTAAGTTCTGTTCGTTGATTGCATTCTGTACATCATTTGCAGTGAGCCCCAATTGTGCAAGCTTATCTGTTTGAAGCCACACGCGCATACTAAAATTATCAGCGCGACTGAAAACATCACCAACACCCGGCACGCGAAGCAATTGATCACGAACATAAATGTTTGCATAGTTATCCATGAATGGAACACTATGAGTTCCTTTTGGAGAATAGATAGCGACCAACATCAAAATACTTGGGTTGCGTTTTAATGTGGTGATACCCAAACGCTGAACTTGAGTTGGTAACGCAGGCGTTGCGATACCAACACGGTTTTGAATGTCCAGTGCAACCACATTTGGATCCGCACCAATATCTAACGTCGCTGTTATGGTCGATTGCCCATTGTTGGCGCTGTTGCTCTGCATGTACGTCATTCCGGGCACGCCATTCACCTGTGTTTCAATCGCAGTGGTAGTTGTTTGTTCAACTGTTTGCGCATCGGCACCAGTAAAATTGCTCGTGATCTGAACCGTTGGCGGAGTGATATTTGGATATTGGCTGATAGGCATATTAATAATTGCCAATGTTCCAACCATTGTGATCACAAGCGATATTACAATCGCTGTTACCGGCCGCCTGAGAAATATATTTGTTGAGTCCATAATGATTTTTATTGATTGCGTAAGGATTAAGATTTAAGGTTTGTAGTTTATCGTTCTTGTGTGCAACAGAATAATAAATTGGAAACGGATTATTTGTCAATGTTTTTTTGTGGGACGATCAGATTACTACTATTGAGCATCGTTGTGTCACTCACTTGTACTTTTGGTTTTCTATTCAGCTATGGTTCATTATTTTCAACAGCCTGAGGTTTTCAGAGTGTGTTCTTGGCGTGTTTCAAACTGAACGATAGCCAAACTATCGTCAATGCACAACCGATAATTGATCTCCCGCCTCTGAAATCCCAACTCCTAACTCGGAACTCACAACTACTTCTTCGGCTGCCCAACCTGCACTGCAGAACTATCTCTCAATTTCTGCACACCTTCCGTTACCACATTTTCACCGGCTTTCAGTCCGCTTTTCACAATCACCATATCCTTAATCCTTGTTCCCAATGTTATTTTATGCTGCAATGCTTTATTGTTATCTACCACAAAAACAAAATATTCTCCAAGCTGCTCTACAACTGCTTTGTTCGGGATTAGCAAACTTTTTTGGCCGGCATTATTATTAAGCACACGCACATTACAAGTGATGCCCGCACGAAGGATTTGTTTTGGATTTTTAAAAACCAATCTTGCCTTGATGGTTCCTGTTTGAGGATCCACGGAGCGATCTAACAAAACCAAATGTCCGGGATAATCATAAATATCCTGTCCCGGTAATACCAATGAAAATGTTGAATCTTTTGGATTTTCTTTTTTGTTCAGCATTAATGCAAAGTGGCTTATCTGAACCTGATCAACAGCAAAATCAACAGCCATTGGATCATCCGTGGAAACCGTGTTCAATAATGTTTGCCCTGGAGAAACAGCAGTTCCTAATTTAACTTCTGAAATCCCGATGGTTCCATTGAAAGGCGCATATATAATTGAATATTTCAAATTGGTTTGAACACTGTTCACGTTTGCTTCAGCAGCAGCTACCTGCATTTTAGATGCTTGCAGATCGGCCACTGCATGATCAAGCGTTTGTTTTGCAATCGCATCTTTTTGTGAAAGCTCAGTATATCGATCCGCATCCTGTTGAGCTTTTGCCTGGTTCGATTTTGCCACGTTCAGGTTAGCAATTGATTGTTCGTATTGCGCTTTGTATTGTTGCTGATCAACCTCATACAATTTTTGCCCTTTCACAACACGCTGTCCATCTTTAAAAAATATTCCTGTAATGTAACCTGAAACCTGCGGCCTTATTTCTACTTGGTTCAATGGTGTTACTGTTGCTGGATATTCATCATAATAAATCGCATCACCTTCCTGTGCAGTAGCAACCGCTACTTGCGTTGGAGGCGGTGGGGCTTTTTGCTGTTGGGCTTGTTTGTTATCGCCGCAAGATGCAAACAGTGCCGCTATTATTATAAAACTTCCTGCCCGTCTGAATTTCTTTGTCATAATAGAAAAATATTTTCGTTTAAATCTTGAAAGGTTTAGCGGACGTTGAATTTAGTTTTGCTGTTGCGCATTGCTCAATAGAAAACCAACAGTACAAGAGTGCGACGCAACGATGCTCAATAGTAGCAATCTGATCGTCCCACAAAAAAAGATTGCAAAATAATTTGTTTCCAACTCATCACTATGCTGTGCATAAGAACGACCAACCACAAACCACCAACTACCAACGCTAATACTGCACCGTTCCCAATGCCCGCTGCACATCCAACTTACTGCTGAGAACCTGATACAATGCATTCGTATAATTAGATTCTGCGTTTCTCAAATCAGTTTCTGCTGTGATCACATCCAGATAAGTTTTTATTCCAGAGCGATATTGCAGATTAAGCGTGTTGTAAACATCTCTCGCAAGCTCAACATTATCTTTCAGTGAATGATAATCGTTGAGATACCCTTTATATGTTGAAAGCGCTTGCACATATTGCGAGTTGATATTATCTTTTACAGATGTGATATCCCAATCAACACGTTTCACCTGAAGTTCTGCCACACGAATATTTTGAATGCGCTTGGTTCCTTGAAATATCGGGAACGACAACTGAAGACCAGCATAAGAATATGGAAAATTATTACTGTATAATTTTGAAAATTCATCATTGAGATACGAAAGGTTGTAGCTACCAAACGCAGAAACTGTGGGCAAAAAACTCCATTTGTTATATTTAAGATTGTCGATCTGAAGTTTCTTTTGTGTTTCCAGCAACTGAAATTCAATTCGGTTACTATAATTTACAGTTTGATTGGTATCAATCAGCACTTGGCTTTCCATTTGTGTGCTATCATATTGCAACTGAAGATCTCCATTTGTCGGATATCCCATCTGTAGTTTTAAGTTTGCAATTTTTGCTTTCAGCATTTCCTGATCAGTTTTCTTTTCTGCTTTTGAATTGTTCAGGGAAATGGTTGCGCGTTTGTAATCGGTTTTATCAACAATACCGCTCTGGTATTGGTTATAAGAATCTTTGAGACTTCTTTCAAGACGAATGATATCTTCATCGAGCAGTTCAATTTGTTTTTGCGTGAGCAGCACGTCGTAGAAAGCTTTACTAACGTTAACGGCTACGTCAATTTTATCGCTGGTGGTTGTTTGTCTGATTTGTTTGCGCACATCATTAGCTGATTTGCTTGCTAGCAGCACATCTCTATTGAAAATATTCTGCGTTGCACTAACGCCTGCAAGCGATGAGTTGTATGTTCCGTTCTTGATAAAATTGCCGTTGAAATAGATGGAAGTCAACTGAAAAGTATTTTGATAATTTGCATTTAGGTTTATCTGCGGGAACCAATCTGCAAGTTTGCTTTTTATTTGATGCTCTGTGATCTGCTCATCAATCAACGCTTGCTGAATCATTGGATAATGAGCCAATGCGTACTGCACACAATTTGGCAACGTGGCATCCAGCAACAAAGAATCACTTGATTTTTGTGAGAACGAAGAAATATGTAAGAAGATGAGCCCGCTAATGATGAATAACCGGTAAAATATTTTTTGCATACTTATGATATGTTTGCATAACCATTTTTTCCAAATAAGGTTCGGATGTATCTTGTTTATGAGAAAGTGCAATGAGGTGTTAGTTCTGATAGAGCAGCAGATTATGGCGGTTGAGCATTCGTTAATTTAATTGCCTTTTCTCAAATCGGATTGCAAATATAGTTATCAATTCTTTTATCTGATTATGATTTTTTAAATAAAAAGAGATGCTGGCATCTCTTTTTATTAATGGGCAATATTTAAGGCTAAATGGTGAATGACAAATATTCTGCCTTTAAATTTTCCGGAATATTTGGTAATCGAGGTCATCAAGACAATCTTATCAAGGCATCAAAGATCATAACCCTATAAAATCAATAGATTATTAGGATTAAGGATTTTGACTTGGAAGTTTGATGTAACAACCCATTTCTGTTATTCCAGAAATTTACACAGGAACACTGTCCAGATATTCGCTGAGCGATTTGCCGATAATATATGTCCAGCCTTTCTCGAAACTTTCTCTTGCGAAATCAGGCGTGTTTTGAGGAAATGACTCCAAGCCTTCATGTGTCAATTTCAATTTTGTTTTTTTCCCTTCTGGGACTAATTCAAATGTTACCAATGAAATGCCGGGATAATCTTTGTACCTCCATGTATAAGAAAGTTTTTTATTTGGAACAGCCTCTTTCACGATGCAGAGATGAACATAAGTTTTTTCCTTGCTGCCACCTTCGAAGCTGAACTCAAATCCAACTTCTGGTTTGAAGGATGCAATGTTGAAATACCATTTTTTCATTTCATCATTATCTGTCAGCGCTTTCCAGATTGTTTCTGGAGATGCATTGAATGTTCTTTCAATAACAAAAGGTTCATTTTTCATTTTCAAGTTTTTTTAAAATAATAATTTATTAAAATCTTAAAATCGCGATGCCAATCCGCAATTTAAAATTCGAAATCCGAAATGGCGGTTTCAAGATATGATTCCAATTTACTAATGGTTTGTTGCAGACCAACATCTGCTTTGAATGTTTTTACTGTCTGCTCTTTTATTTCAACGGTGTCGAATATCATATTGAAATGAAGGATTGTTTTTTGATGCTTGGCTTCAAGTATAATAGTTGTACGATGTTTTGGAGCAGTGACATGTTTGAAAACTAGTTTTTCCGGTTTTACTATTTCTTCATAAACAATTTCATTCCTGTAATCAGTGCCATCCGGACCATGCATAACAAGATTCCAATGGCCTTTGTCGCGCACTTCCATTTTGTCAATGGTAATATTAAATCCATCTGGGCCCCACCAGTTTTTTATATGCTCAGGTTCTGTAAATACTTTCCAGACTAGGCTTCTTGGCGCATTCAACACACGCGTAATGGAGAGTTCCCGATCGGAAGTGTTGCTCTTGGATGCAATTGTCTGTGTCATTGTTTTTAGTTTTTGATTAATTTGAAAATTTTGTTTTGAGTTGTTCGGACACATCTTGAACTTCATCTTGTTCCTTTGTGCCTTGTTTTTTTCTTCTTCTTTGCTGCTAGTTTCTTTTTGCTCTGCAATTCGCTCAGATAATTTTCGAGTGCATCAAATTTGGCGTTCCAAAATTGTTTGTACTGTTGCACCCAATCTGAAACTTCGCTCAGTTTGTGCAACTCGGCTTCGCAATAGCGCTCGCGACCATGCTGCTTGATGGTGATAAGACCGCATTCAGTTAAAATTTTAATGTGTTTTGAAATTGCCGGCCGGCTCACATCAAAATTTTCTGCAACGGAATTTAGGTTCAGCGATTGTTTCGCAATCATATTGATGATCGCTCTGCGGGTAGGATCTGCGATAGCTTGAAAAACATCTCTTCTCATGACATTGAAATTATTATTGTGTAACTATTCGGTTACAAATATAAGAGTAACCATTTGGTTACGGAAATATTCTTTTAATTTTATTTTTTGAAACAATTAGCTCTTTAGGTTGGAAGTAATCAGAGATCAAGCCAATTGATGTTTTGTATATTTGAATAGCTGTAAAGTATTGTATAACAAAACTATTAATTTAAATGCCTGATACAATCCCCACTTCCATTTCTCCGTGGCTTAATGTTTGTGACGGCAAAAAAGCTTTGTCTTTTTATCAAAATGCATTTGCTGCTGTGGAAACTTTTCATTTAGATGGAGATGATGAAAGCATTGTCGCAAAACTTTCTGTTAATGGCGCAGACTTTTGGATTGGTGAAGAATCTTCAGATGTCGCTAATAGAAGTCCGCAATCGCTTAATGGGACTTCAGTAAGAATGATTTTGACAGTTAATAATCCTGATGAAGTTTTTGCAAATGCATTAAAAGCAGGTGCGACAGAAATATTTCCTGTAAGCGAAGAGCATGGATGGCGATTAGGAAAACTGATTGATCCTTTTGGTCATTGTTGGGAAATTGGCAGACCGATATAAATTAATTCGCTTTTATTTTTCCAATAATTTTCGCTGCGGCATCTGCATCCAATAAAATTTCGCAATTGGGATGTAATTGAACAACTGATGCTGGAATATCTGTTGTGACGGGACCAAGAATTGCTTGTTCAATAATATCTGCTTTGTTTGATCCTTTTGCAATCAATATCAATTTACGTGTGTGCATGATGTTTTTAATTCCTCTTGTTAATCCGCCCAAAACAATATGCGGCGGCACTTGTGTTTCGCGGCGAACACGTGCTTCAAAATCTGGATCCATTGGAGAAACCCATGTCTCACTTTCAAACGGCGTGCCCGGTTGATTGATCCCTATATGCCCGTTCAACCCAATGCCAAGCATTTGCAAATCTGCGCCACCACGTTCAGCCAAACGTTTCTCAAACAAAACACATTCACTTTCAAAATCATCAGAAAGGGTAGGGGGCATTATAAAATTTTCTTCAGGAATTCCCAATGGACCGGCAAGTTGATTTTTTATCATGGTGTAACAACTGCCAGAATATTCTCTTGGCAAATTGGTCAGCTCATCCACATTGAATAATGTTATTTTAGAAACATCGAATGGATATTGAGCATGAATTTTTGAAACGATTCCGTGCATACCAATGGTAGTTTGTCCAGTGGAAAGACCGATGACGGCATTCGCCTTTTCAAGCATTTGTGCGATTATTCGCCATGCTGCTGTTATATCAAATTCATGTTCATTTTTTGTAATCGTTATTTTCATAATAATATTTTGTGCTTATAAGTTTTTTAATTGCTCATTGAAAAATTCATCCAGCGCTTCGCTTGCGGCAATTTCATCTTCCCCATCAATAATCACAGAAATAGTTTCACCGCCTTTTGCGCCCATTGAAAGAATATTCAACATGCTGTTGAGTTTAATAATCTTCTCATCTTTTTTTAAACTAAAAGATGATTTGAATTTTTTAGTCAGCTTTACCAAAGCAGTTGCTGGTCTTGCGTGCATTCCTTCTGCTGCAAGGATCACATAATCTTTTGTAATCATGAAATAGTTTCTTTTAAGTACGCAATAATATTTTTCGAATCATCCATTTCCATCACTTTTTTCGTAATTGTTGAAGCATTAGCATAACTATTGTTGATAATACAATTTTTAATATCGGGAATAGAACTTGCGCTCATTGAAAATTCATCTAGCCCCATACCCAATAATAATAAAGTTGCCAATGGATCAGAAGCCATTTCGCCACACATGCCCACATGAATATTGTGTTTGTGCGCTTGCTCAATTGAGTTTTGTATCAAGCGCAAAACGGCAGGATTAAACGGATCATACAAGTCTTTGATCTTGTCATTCATTCTATCAACTGCTAATGTATATTGACATAAATCGTTTGTGCCGATGCTAAAAAAATCAGATTCCTTCGCGAGAATATCTGCGGCAATTGCAGCAGCGGGGATTTCAATCATAATCCCGACTTGTATTTTTTCGTCAAGCTTTATTTTATTGGCAAGTAATTCATTTTTTGTTTCAGTTAAAATTTTTTTTGCTGCTCTTAATTCCTGCACATTTGCAATCATCGGGAACATTATCTTAAAATTTCCGAATATGCTTGCCCGTAGGATTGCGTTTAATTGAGTAATAAAAATATCTTTTCTATCCAGACAGATCCTAATTGCGCGATAACCCAAAAATGGATTTTGTTCTTCTGGCAATCCGAAATAATCAAGCTGTTTATCTCCGCCAATATCAATTGTTCTTATTATTACTGGTTTATTTTTTGATTTGAGCGCAACTTTTTTATAAAATTCAAATTGCTCATCTTCTGTTGGAAATGAATTTCTATTCATGAAAAGAAACTCCGTGCGAAAAAGCCCAATGCCTTCGCCGCCATTTTCAAACATTTCATTCAGATCATTGGCACTGGAAATATTCGCAGTTAATTTTACTTGTCTTCCGTCTGTCGTAATTGGCGCAACATCTTTCAAAGATTGAAGTATCACTTTTTTATTTGCATAATCATCTTTCAATTTTGAATATTCATTAATAATATTTTCATTAGGGTTAATAATAATAATTCCTTTTATTCCATCAAGAATAATTGTATCGCCATGATTTATTTGCAATAGGTTATTGCCACAGCCTGCTACCGCCGGAATGTTTTTTGATTTCGCGATAATGGATGCGTGTGAAGTTTTGCTGCCACTGCAAGTTGCAAAACCTGCAATTTGTTTCATGTCCATCGAAACAATATCAGAAGGAGCGATGTCGTCGGCAATAACGATTGAACCTGTTTCAAATTTTATATCCTCTTTTTCTATTGACTGATTTAAGTTTTTCAAAATCCGGTTGCCGATATCCTGAACGTCTGCAGATCTTGCGCTCATATACTCGTCGTCCATGTTTTTAAACAGTTCAACAAATGAGTGAATGGTTTCAAGCAATGCATCATTTGAACTTTTCCTTTCTTCACTTATTTTTTGTAATACACTATCTCTGATTTCAGGATCTTGCAATAATTCAATTTGCGCTTCTAAAATTTCAGCAGCTTCGGTTTCTCCTGTCCGGATACTATTATTTTTGATTGATTCTATTTCATCAACTGACGACTTCACGGCAGAATCGAATTTTTCAATTTCTGCAGATATTGATTCTTCATTCTCCAATTCTATTCCGGTCAATTCGGTATTATTTCTTTTCAGCACAAAAGCTTTGCCAATAGCAATTCCTGGCGAAACTCCAATTCCTTCTATGTATGATTTATCTGTCTTCATTAATAAATTTCACGGTTATGGTTATCTTATTATGCAAAAAGATGCAAAGCACTTCCTATAAACCCCAATGCAAGTAAACCCAACAAAAGCCATGTTGTTTTAATATTTTTCTTTACAAAAAAATAAACTAGAAATGTAAGTGCTAAAGGAATAATATTCGGAACAATCTGATCCAGTATATCCTGCAATGCCACTGAATTATCTTTCGAACCAATATGCAATGGCGTTTTAATCGTTAATAATGTTGCCGTCATTGCACCAACTACCATCAACCCAAGTATGGCTGCACCAGATTTAAGTTTGTCCATCACATTTGATTTTGCGAGATTCTGCAAAAATTTTGTTCCGGCTTTATATCCGATAAAGGCAAGATTATATCTCAAAACCAAATGTGGAATATTAAATATTAGTAGAAAAAGCAAAGGTCCAGCAATGCTTCCTTTTAACGCAAGTGAAGTACCGACACCAGCCGCAATCACTTTCACTGTGCCCCAAAAAAATGAATCGAACACGCCAGCTAACGGTCCCATCAACCCAAGTTTAACTGAGTTGATAGATTCTGCATCAAAATCATTCGACAAACTATTTTGTTCTTCCATCGCGGCTGTGATCCCCATAATTAATGTAGATCCATGTGGTGCTGTGTTGAATAATTGCAGATGTCTTTTAAGCGCTGCGGCTATAGATTCTTTGGTTGAATATATTTTTTTGATTACTGGTATCATGCAAAATGCGAAGCCCGTATTTTGCCATGTTTCAAAATTAAAATTTGCTTCGAGTGCAAGCGATCTGAAAAATATTTTTCGGATATCTTTTTTGGTAAGCTTTGAAGAATTGTTTTGTACAGTTGGCTCTAAAATTTCTTCAGAATCAAAATCACCATCGCTCACTTTTTCTTTGTGTGTGATATTGGTAACAATCATTGCCGCAATCACACCAAGTCCACCAATTGCAATCATCGGAAGTTTTAGATAAGCCGCAACAATGAAACCAAGAAAAAACCATGGCGCAACTTTTTTCGTGAACATCATATTCATCAACAGCGCAAACCCAATCGCTGGTAACATATTGCCAGCAACCTGTAATCCTGAATTTACCCATGCTGGAATTGTGTCTACAAATGATTTGATTGCATTGCTTCCCAATTGTAATGCAAGAAAAGTTATCACGCCCATCAACACTGGTTTTAGTAAGCCAGATAATATATGAAGCCGCTGAATTTTTTTCCAACTACCTTCTTCTGCGTATTGATTAAATTTTTTGTTGAATGTAGATCTGAAAACAAACAATGCACTCAAAGCCATTTCTGCTAATATGGAAATCGGAACAGCCAAAGCAAGTGCGATAGCAGTTCCTTTACCTGACATGATTGCAAAAGCAGTTCCAAGAACGCCACCAGTAATTACATCGGGAGGTATAGCAGCGCCAACTTTTATGTTGCCCATAAAAATTAATTCGAGCGTTGCTCCGATGATTATTCCTTGAGTCATATCACCTAAAACTAATCCTACTAAGGGACCTAATACCAATGGTCTGCTCAACAATGTGGTGCCCAAAAAATCTTCGGAATGACCGAACATCGCAATGAGCGTGATAAGTAAAAATGTTATTGACACGACGAACCTCTTGTAGTTATTAAGAAATATTTTTTATAAAGAACATGTATTAATCTTCAAGAGGATAAGGTAAGTTTTAGAAATGCTATTATTTAAATGAGTGTTTCAATCAATTGTTTTTTATCAGAAGGAACTTGTCTTACTTCTAATTCAATTCCTTTTTCTGATAGTTGTTTTATTATTGAAATGTCATCTTCAGTCAGTGCAATTGCTTTTGAAATCGCTCTTGAGCCTTCTTTAGTTCTAATGCCACCGAAGTTGATCGATTTTATTTCTTTCACTTCACTTGCGAGTAGCGATGCATCTTTTACTGAATTAATAAGAACCAAAAGTTTCATGTTCACGCTTCTTGCATCATTCAAAAACGAAATGGTTTCTGTTATAGATTTGATTAGAAGTTTTGCTGAAGATGGTTTTGCAAGATTCAAAGTCATTTTTTGAAATTCATCTTTCGCCACTTTATCATTGGCAATTATAATGCAATCAATACCGAGCGCCGGCGTCCACGTGAATGCAACTTGTCCGTGCATCAGTCTGTCATCAATGCGAGTTAATTTAATCATGTTGGCTTTGGTCGTTCGTTGAAGATATCATTTTGTTGACGTAAACAATTTGCTCTTTCGCGTTGTTGATTAAATTTTCAATTTGTTCTGCAATGCGTGTTTCTTCATCTGCCATCAGCATATCAATAAGCAACGGAAGATTAAATCCTGAAATGATATGCACATTGTTTTTCAATGAAACTCGCAAGACCTGATTGGTAATGCTTCCACCGAGAAGATCGGTAAAAATAATCAGCTCATCCTCGCTATTGACTTGCTGTAATATTTCACTCACTTCATCTTCTATTGATTTGTTTTCATCGACATAAGCCTGTAATAAAAAAACATTTTCCATCGGCCCGATAATAATATCGAGCGATG
>CAIYPC010000122.1 GCA_903927975.1 uncultured Bacteroidota bacterium
ATGAAAGCGATGGAAAAAAATGCTTCTCAGATTTTACATTGCAAATTGAAGAAGGAAAACGGTTTGGTTTGTTCGGACCAAATGGCGCAGGAAAAACCACTTTGATGAACTGCATGACTGGCTTGCTTTCTGTTCAACAAGGAAAAATTTTTTTGCTTGGCAAAGAAGTAAAAAAACATGACAAGACAGTTAATAATTTTTTCGGTTTTGTTCCGCAAGACTTTTCTTTTTATCATGAACTGACAGCAGTTGAAAATCTTCAGTTCTATGGTGCATGGTATGGCCTTTCTAAAAAAGAAATAAAAAATAGAACAGACGAATTGCTGCAAGTACTCGGGCTGGAAGAATCAAGAAACAAACAGGTGAACAAATTTTCCGGTGGCATGAAACGTAGGGTGAACCTTGCTATTGGCGTTATCAATAATCCCAAGATTTTATTTTTAGATGAACCAACAGTTGGCGTTGATGTGCAAACCAAACACGCCATCATTCATTATTTAAAAGACTTGAACAGCAAAGGAACAACGCTTATTTATACATCACATCAATTGCACGAAGCTGAAGAATTGTGTGAAGAGATCGCGATGATCGATGAAGGAAAAATTATTGCAAGAGATTCATTGAACAATATGATGAAACAGCATAATGAAAAAGGATTGGAAGGATTGTTCCTGAATTTAACAGGGAAAGAATTTAGAGATTAAAACAGAGTCCGAAAGTCGCTAAGACCGAAAGTCCGAAAGAAACATCTTGCTCTTTTTGCTTTCCGTCTTTCGGACTTTACTGACTTTCTGACTTAACAACAAATGCAAAAACTGTTCGCGACAATACAAAAAGATTTCCGCATTTTATTGCGCGACAAAGTTGGCTTGATGCTGATGTTTGTGATGCCGATATTATTAGCACTCATCATCACCGCAGTTCAAAACAGCACTTTTGAATTGGTGAACCATAATAAAATCAATTTGCTTCTTTGCAATAAAGATACTGGCGATGCCAGCCGACAGCTTTCATCAGCTATAGAAAAAACAGGGATGTTCTCGGTTATATCAACCACTTCAAACACAAGCGCAGAAAAGGTTATAACATTGATGCACGAAAAAGATGCGATGGCTGCGGTCATCATTCCAAATGGTTTTTCAAGCCAGATTGTGGCAACCGCAAACAACATCACCAACAATGCGCTTAAAAATTTCGATATACTAAAAGACAGCGGAAAAAATACTCCTAAAAGCGTTTATCCATTAACGTTATATTATCACCCTGCTTTGCAGGGATCTTTCCGCGAATCTATTGACGGCACATTAAAAGGTGCATTGCAGTTAGTAGCAAGCAAACAAATTGTGCGCACATTATATTCAGCATTGAATGAAAAAGAAATTCCCGACACACTTGAAAATGATATTGTAAACAATCAAATACCCATTCATCAAATTCCTGTGTCTAGAGATGGTAGCAGGAACATCCCAAATGCAACGCAGCACAATATCCCTGCATGGACAATCTTCGCTATGTTCTTTATCGTCATTTCTCTTGGTGGCAATTTGGTGAAAGAAAAAACGAGCGGAAGTTTTGTTCGCCTCAAAACCTTGCCAACAAGTTATCTGGTCGCATTATTTTCAAAACAAATTACCTATTTATCGGTAACGCTGGCGCAGGTGGCCGTTATTTTTTCCATCGGGGCATGGGTTTTTCCGCATATTGGTTTGCCTGCATTGAATTTGCCATCGGATAACATCGGATTAATAATTGTTTCCCTAATTTGCGGCTGGTGCGCAGTTAGCTATGCAATCTGCATCGGCGTGTTTGCACAAACACAGGAACAGTCAAATGGCTTTGGTGCAATATCCATCATCATTTTAGCAGCATTGGGAGGCTTGTTGGTGCCAAGTTTTGCAATGCCCCATTCATTTAAAATCATAATGAAGGTATCGCCTTTGCACTGGGCCCTTGAAGCATATTACGGTTTGTTTTTAGAAGGAGGAAAATTAAAAGATGTGCTGATGAATATTTTGCCGTTATTTGGAATCGCAATTTTTATTCAGTTGCTAACTTTATATGGTTTGAAAAGAAAAAATCTGATTTGAATTTAAACATCATGGAAAGAGAAGAATTAAAAACACAGTTAAAGAAACAAATAGTAGAGTTCCTGAATCTGATGCAGGTGAAGCCTGAAGACATTAAAGATGATGAACCGCTGTTTGGAGAAGGGCTTGGGCTCGATTCTATTGATTCCATCGAATTGATCGTATTGCTCAACCGCGAATACGGTATTGATATAAAAGATCCCAAAGAGGGCCGCAAAGTGTTGATTGATATAAATACCATGGTTGATTATATTGAAGCGCACAGAACAAAATAAAATCTCGCATCATTGAGCCGTATATTCGTAACCGGTATGGGCGTCATCAGCGCTGCTGGCAATAATGTGGCAGCTAACCGCAACTCGCTGATGCAGGGCAAATCAGGAATTGCATCAGCCGAATTTTTATCAACGAAATATGCATCCATTCTCCCGTTCGGAGAAGTAAAAATCAGCACACAAGCATTAAAAGAAAAATTAAAAGCACAAGATCACGGCATAACCAGAACTTCATTGCTCGCCTTGCATGCATTTGAAGAAGCAATTCATAATAGCGGATTGACCAATGCTGAATTAAATTCTTTTGATACTGCTTTAATTGGTGCCGACACTGTTGGCGGCATGTGCCTCACTGATGAATTATATCATGATGCAAATAAACACGAACAAGGATCGGAATATATTTCGTCCTACGATTGCGGATCAGTGAATATGTACCTTCAATCAAGATTTAAAATTAAAGGCATCATCAATACAATCAATACAGCTTGCTCGTCATCAGCTAATGCAATTATGTATGGGGCAAGATTAATACATCACGGTTTTGCAAAGCGATCGATTGTTGGCGGCTGTGATAGCCTCGCAAAATTTACCATCAATGGTTTTAATGCGCTACATATTTTATCAGATGAACCTTGCAGACCGTTTGATGAAAACAGAAAAGGTCTTAATCTCGGCGAAGGCGCAGCCTTTCTGGTATTGGAAAAAGAAGAAGATGTTGCTAACAAGCATGTATATGCGGAGTTAACTGGCTATTGCAATAGTAACGATGCATTTCATCCATCGTCATTATCTGAAAATGGCGATGGTCCTTATCTTGCTATGAAAGGCGCTTTAGAAATTGCAAATATTTCGGCAGACGAAATTGATTTTATTAATGCGCATGGAACTGGAACAGAGAATAATGATGAAGTTGAAAGTAAAGCCATAATACGTTTATTTGGTAAGCCGCCCCCGTTTTCATCTACCAAAGCAACCACGGGTCACACGCTTGGCGCAGCCGGAGCCATTGAAGCGGTATATAGTATATTAAGCATTTATAACGGTGAAGTATATGCAGGAATTAATTTCAGCAATCCGATTCCCAATGTTGGATTGGTTCCTGTTTCAAAATATCAGAAAATGGATTTGCAGCATGTAATGTCAAATTCATTTGGTTTTGGCGGCAATTGCTCATCACTCATTTTTTCCAAAGCCTAACGATGTTTTATTTCCACCATATCACTTGCATTTCACCGCAAAAAACTTTTGCTGATATTGATATTGAAAACATAAAACCACCTGTAGAAAATAAATTGCTTGTCGCCGAACCTGTTTACGATGGAATACCATTAGGCATTTTACGGAGAATGGGCAAAGCCGTAAGAATTGGTGTGGGCGCAGCTTTGAAGATCGCCAAACAAAATCCTAATGGGGTTGTGATTGGAACCGCAAACGGAGGCATGGAAGATTGCATTAAATTCTTGAACCAGATTATTGAATATGACGAAGGCATATTAACACCTACCAATTTTGTGCAAAGCACTACCAATGCAGTTGCTGCGCAGATTGGTTTAATGAGTGTTAATAAAGGATACAATTGCACGCACGTTCATCGTGGGTTGGCGTTTGAAAATGCAATGACCGATGTTGATATGCTCCTCAAAGAAAATTCTTCGCATAGTTATTTGTTAGGAGGAGTTGATGAAATTTCAGCTTACAATTATAATATCGAGCTTTTAGGTGGATGGTATAAAAAAGAAAAAATCGCAGGCGTTGATCTGTACGACCAAAATTCAGCAGGCAGCATTGCAGGCGAAGGGGCAGCCATGTTTTGGGCAAGCAATAACGAACAGAACGCCATTGCAAAATTGCAAGCTGTTCGCATGTTTCATTCAGAAGATGAAAATTTGATTGCAGATGAATTAAAAAAATTTATTGAAGAAAATTATCTTGAAGAAGAATCAGTTTTATTTTTTTCTGGAGAAAATGGAGATAGCCGATTGCAAAAATATTATTCTGCCAGTGAAGAAATTATTAATAAAGATTTTACAGTAGCTCGTTTTAAGCACGTTACCGGAGAATATCCAAGCGTCTCAGCAATGGCAGTTTGGCTGGCTTGTTATATTTTGAAAGAACAAATTTTGCCCGATCATTTTTTGAAATATTCATCGTCGAAAAAAGATTTCAGCAAAATTCTTATCTACAATAATTACAAAGGGATTCAACATAGTTTTATTTTGATTTCAAGAAAATAAAGTGAAGACGGAAAGACCGAAAGTCGGAAAAGTCCGAAAGCAACACGCTTATGAGAAAATACAGGAACATTTTATTTTATGTGATTGTAACAGCAAGCCTGTTATTCATCATGCACAAAATTATTCAAGCTGGTCATCTTCTCGAAATATCTAAACCCATAAAATCCAATGCCAGCAATGCTTCTGGAACAAGTGAAATTTTTAAGGAGCATATAACACATAATCTTTCCAGTTCACTGTCTATTTTATTATTGCAAATAATTGCCATCATTTTTACTGCAAGAATATTTGGCTATTTATTCAAAAAAATAGGGCAGCCAGCAGTTATTGGCGAAGTGGCAGCAGGAATTATTTTAGGTCCTTCAGTAGTTGGATTATTTTTTCCTGCTTTTTCTGCATTTATATTTCCACAAAATTCTTTGAGCACTTTACAATTGTTCAGTCAGCTTGGTCTCATACTTTTTATGTTTGTTGTTGGCATGGAAGTGAACCTGAATTCATTAAAAAATAAAGCTGGCAACGCTATCGTCATCAGTCATGCGAGTATTATTATTCCTTATACACTTGGCATTGGACTTGCCTATTTTTTGTATAAAGAATACGCACCTGCGAACGCTGATTTTCTATCATTCAGTTTGTTTATTGGGATTGCAATGAGCATTACCGCATTTCCGGTACTGGCAAGGATTATCAAAGAACGAAAAATGACCGATATGCCAATTGGCAATCTAGCCATCACATGCGCTGCTGCTGATGATGTGACAGCCTGGTGCATTTTAGCAGCAGTTATTTCAATAGCAAAAGCTGGTTCCTCAATCAGTGCTTTGTTTACAATTGGCTTAGCTATTATTTATGTTTTATGCATGTTCAAAATAGTGATGCCCATTTTGCAAAAAATAAATAATAAATATTTTAATAAAGAAACACTAAGCATTAATATGCTTGCATTGATGATTGGCATATTGCTCATTTCATCTTTCCTCACAGAGTTGATTGGCATTCATGCACTGTTCGGCGCATTTCTCGCTGGCGTTGTGATGCCTTCAACCATCAACTTCAGAAAATTATTGATTGAAAGAACTGAATATATTTCTGTCACATTATTGCTTCCATTGTTCTTTGCATTCTCCGGTTTGCGCACGCAAATAGGATTACTAAATACTTCACATGCGTGGCTTGTTTGCTGCGCCATAATAATCGTTGCTATCATTGGAAAGTTTGGCGGCAGCTTTTTTGCTGCAAAATTTGTTGGTGAATCATGGAGAGACAGCGCCATCATCGGTGCATTAATAAACACAAGAGGATTGATGGAGCTTGTTGTTTTGAATATTGGTTATGATTTAGGAATCATCAGCTCAGAAATTTTTACGATGATGGTAATCATGGCGCTCTTCACCACTTGCATGACCGGACCGTTGTTGAATTTGATGAGAGAAAAGTTCTGAGTTCAAAGCGTTGAGTTCAGAGTTGTGAGTTCAGAGTCGCGATCTCTAACTCAGAACTCCAGACTCGAAACTCGAAACTACTCCTTAATATTCTTCCCCAACGTCCCTCTCAATCTTTTCCAAAGACTTTCGCGTTTTGTGATTGATTTAAAATTTGGATTAAATGCCTTCTTATAATCAATTTCAGGATCCGTCATTGTCGGCTCTATCATTTTCAAAGTATCTGCAACAAAAGGGATCATTAAAATATCCGGGCTCACTTTCCTGCGCGTAAATCTTCTTACCATTTTTGTTTGAAACGGGTCTGATGCAACAGCAATTTTTTTGAAACCTAATTCAATTGCTTTTTTGTAGGAGTAATAGACATTTTCTGTTGTGTGCTCAGCCTTTGTTTCAATAAAAATATTCTCTTTGGGAATGCCGATTGCTTCGGCATACAAAGACATAATGATGGATTCGTAATAAGGCGAATAAACTGATGACCCCGAAAACATGATATTCTTTGCAATTCCTTTATCAAATAAAAATTTTGCCCAATACACTCTCCCTTTCACAATTCTTCCCCATTTATTATTTTCAAATGGAGCTCCGGGAACGATGATTAAATCAAATTGCTCCTTGCTCGCCTGAGCATATAATTTTTTACAGGTTTTTTTTGAAAATGTGCAGGATGCTAAACCGAATAAACACAAAATGAATAATATTAAAATCGATTTAGTAAAAATAACAGCCATGCCTGTTCGAAGATTAGAGTTTTAAATTTACGAAATGCAAACAAGAAAAATATTTGTCCATCTAAATAATATCAGATGGCTTAACCTCTGTTTGTTGATAGGCCTTCATTTTTTGTGCAGGCGTAAGTGGCTGCACCCAAGAATTGTCATAATCTTTAAAGCATTTGCCAGACAGCAATGTTTGAAGGGAAATACTTCCATCCATATAAGCAGCAAGCAAATCGAAAGCTTCCCTGTTTTCCTTTTTAAGAATAAGCAAAGCTGCGTTAGCACCAGCTTTTGCCGCAATGGGCACGCCTCCGCCAAGCTCAGCCCAATGACCTCCCAGTAAAAGATTTTTAACAGGCGTTTGATAATGAGCTATTTTGTTTTGCATGTTCGCACGACCGGGCTTTGCGCCCATCATTGTGCCATTTTTATTTCCTGTGTAACGCCAATGTGTAACCGGAGTAGCAATTTCATAAAATAAAATATGAGACCTTAATCCGGGAGCTACCTTCTCTTCTACCCTGCTAATAATTATTTCGGCAATCTCATTTTTTAATTTTATATATTCTTCGCCGCGCATATAATTTCCATGCTCATCTTTTTCTGTATGCCAGTTATTTTTATAATCCATCATCGCAGGCATGTACAGCGTAAGCGTTCCCTGTCCTTCCGGTGCCAGTGATTTATCTCTCAACGAAGGTGCCAAAATACTGATCTCACTTTTTAATGGATCGCCGCTGCTGTATGCATCGAAATGTTCGTTTTCATCCACAATATGCACCAGTTCTTCATTAAAGCCAAGTGCTTCAGTAGGGCAATCAAGCGCGATAGAAATCGTGATGGATGAACTATAAAGTTCCGCCGCTCTTAGCCTGCTCAATAATTTTGCAGGCACAGTTCCCGCAGGTAACATCTTTTCATACAATGTTTCTATATCAGAAGCCGCCACCACATATTTGCTGCTCACCTTATATTCTTTTCCGCGATGCTCAAAACGAACGCCTTTGGCAATATTTTCTTCCACCAAAATCTGCAGCACTTTGCATTTAAAATAAACGTGATTTTTATAATGCTCCACAACATACTGCAACCACTTTGGTATCATCTGACTGCCACCTTTTGGTGGACTTTGAAAATCGCCATAATAAGCCCAGCCAATAGGAACAAGGCATCCAAGCAATTCAGTGTCTGATGCAAAAATCTTATGCAGTCGCTCATCTTTAAAAAAGCGATTCAATCCCTTTTTAAATCCTTTTTCGCCACTATACATAACATAAGGAATGAACGGGATTACAAATTTCAACATGCGCATTTTATTCCTCATCTTTTCAAAAAAATTCATTGATTCTTCTGACCGAAAAACACTGCTGAAATTTTTAAATGAAGTGCCTAATTTTTTTGACGCTTTAAAAAATCTTTCGATCCCTTTTTTTTCGAG